>JADLDR010000080.1 GCA_020846535.1 Armatimonadota bacterium
AACGTATTTCATAGCGTTTTCAAAATCGAAGCAACCGATCCCCGGCCCCTCGCCGGGCTTCGAAAAATAATCCAGTTACGGAGGAGGGGTGACCTCTCTCCCCTGGGAGGGGTGACCTCTCTCCCCTAGCCCCTCTCCCCGAAACCGAAGGGATGCGCCGGAGCGCATCCTGGGAGAGGGGGATAGACGGTGCGGTGCTTTACCCCCTCATCCCCTCCCCCTGCCCGTTTCGGGAAGGGGGCCGGGGGGTTAGGGAACGGTCTCTCAAAGCCCCGCGCCCCGCCCCGGCGGGACAGTCACCCTGATCGGGATACCTGGGGGCCCTTGTAAAGCGATTCCCCACATTATCACAACCACTGCCTGAGGCTGAATGTCACCCGGAAGCGGACGCTGCGGCCTTCGACGCGGAGGAACGATTCCAGGGGGAAGTCGAAGCCCAGGATGTTCAGATTTTTGCCGATGCCGAGGTTGAGCCTGCGGGCGAAAAGCCGCTCGCGGGCCTCCCGGTGCCAGTTGAGGTCCAGGAAGACATATTCCAGGCCCAGGCGGGAGAGGACATCCTTGCCGGAGACGATATCCCGGCTCTGGATGAGGGTCAGGGTGCGGTCCTGCCAGAGCCGCCCCTTTTGCCGGCCCGTGATGCGGGTGAAATCGTCGTTCAGTTTGAACTGGGCCAGCAGATTGGGGCCGAGACCCAGGTTGGCCTGCGCCCGGGCGCGGAGCCAGGAATCCTTGCCGACCCCCATCAGCCGGAGGGACAGGTCCGCGCCCCAATCGCCCGGTCGGGCGTCGAAAAAGGAGACCGTGCTGCCGAAGGGGCGGCTGATATTGACCGCGAAGTTCAGGCGGCCATCGATCTTACCCATCAGCTCGTTTTCTTCGACTTTCAGGTTGCCGACCGCCGCATCGAACGCGCCGTCCGGGCTGGCGTAAGCGAACTGTCCTCCGGCGGTGCGGATCACCGCGGCCGGCAGCTTCCGGAAGCTCCGGTCCCGCACATCGATGCCTTCCAGTCGGAAGGTGAGGCCTGTGGTGTTGGTGAAAAGGCGGGTCTGGGCGTGAAAATCCTCCTCCACCCGCCGGTCCACGTTCCCGATCTCGAACTCCTGGGCGCGGCTGCTGAAAAGGTAGTTGCCGCCCAGCTTCGCCTTCCGATCCTCCCGGATATAATCGGCGCGTCCGACGAGTCTGCTGTCCGGGCGTGTCTGGCGGCTGTAGAGCAGCCCCAGAATGCGGCGCGAGTATTTTTCGTTCAGGTTCTGGATATCGAGGCCCACCCGGTTGCCGGGGTCGGTGCTGCCGTAAAGCCGCAGATCGATATCGCGCCGCCCCAGCCTTTTGTTGAAATCCTTGATGCGGGTATAGACCTGATCGCCGTAAGTCACCTGGGCCACCACGCCCTCGTCGGAAGTGGAGGTCATCGCCAGGCGCAGCCTGGTGGTCAGGCGGGGATAGATTTCGAGGATCAAGTCGCCGGGCTTGCCCCCGTGCTGCCCGGCCTCCCCCGCCCCGCGCACGATCATAAAGAACTTCTGAGGGATGAGTACCCGCTTGCGGGGGATGCGGACGGTCCGGGGCGACCCGTCGGGCATGGTGAGGTGGAGGGTGGTCCCCTTCGCCAGCACCACATCCACGATTTCCACCGGCAGGCGCAGGTTCCGCCCGTTCACCGGCGGGGAAGGCGTCACCTGCACCCTCAACACCGGCCCCTCCGGGGAGCGGTAATCGAAGACATCGCCCGCCTTTTTGCTTTCGTCCCGGATCGGAACCGGCGTCTCCCCGACGGCCAGCACCGTTCCCCGGTGGATGTCGTCCTCCGGGACCTCGACCGCGATCATCTCCTGCGCCTTCAGCGAAGGCCACAGGCAGAGAAGCGATATGATGACAATCAGCCTGGTATAGACCATAAAGATACCGCTACTGCCTCATCCCGATAATGATCTCATCGTGCGGGCCGGTCCCCTTCAGGACGGCCAGCCGGTCCGGACGCCTGCCGCCCCGGGTGAGGGCCTGAAGATCCTCTTCCCTGATGATCGTCCAGCCCAGCTTCCGGAGCAGGCGGGCGGCCTGTTCCGGAGCCAGCCCTTCGACCAGCGGCAGGATGCCCTGGAGAACCGCATCCCGAACGGTCAGGCGGCGCAGGGTGAGGGGCGCGGACTCGGAAGGCGCTTCCAGAAAATACTCGACGGACGCCACCCCGGGCAGCCGGGCCTGGGCCACCCAATCCGCCACCTCCTGCGCCTTCGGCTTGCCCCCCTTGCGGGCGATCAACTCCCGGACCGCCTTCAGCCCCTCCTCCGTCCCGTAAACCAGCGCCAGCCCGTCCCCCGTCCGGATGGTATAGAAATAATCCTTCTCCTGCCCTGCGGTCGGAGAAAGGGCCAGCAGGGCTGCCACGATGAGGCCCAGGAAAAGCGATATAAGTTTACGCGTTCGATGTATGGACATAGTTTTGCAACCGGCCTTGCTTAAGAGACAACCGACCCCTTGGCCCCCCGTCTTAGAGCCACCCGCCCCCCCGAAGCCGGAGGGGTCTGGGGGAGTGCTTTTGGGCAAGAGGGCTGAGATTGTGCTTTCCCCCAAGCGAGATTTTACTTCTCCCCTCCCCCTCTTGGCGGAGGTTTGCGGACGGCTTCCATCTCTTCCAGGAAGCCGTAAGTAAGGCGGGCGAAGGAGACGGCCTGGGCGTCGATGCGCGATTCGGCGGTCAGGGCGTCGGAGATCGTCCAGCGTTCCCGGAAAAGCGAGAAGGCCTGGTCGAGGCGCTGTTTCAGAGCGGCGGCGAGCAGAGGCCCCGGTTTTCCTTCTTCCCGGTAGGCGGCGTTCAGGGCATGCAGGTCGCGGAGCGCGCTGGCGAAAAGGCGGGTGCGGGCGGGCAGCAGGGCCAGGCCGGTCATGGCCGTTTCGTAGGCGTTCTGCATCTCGACGAAATTGGCCGCCCTGTCCACTGCCGGGCGGATATCGTAGCTCTCCTTGAGCGCATGGATCAGGGCGTCGCGGAGCCTGTCCCGAACCGCGGAGGGAAGGCTGGCGCGGGCGTCCTCCACCAGAGGCATCGTCCGCTGGCGGGCGTTGCCGTAGGCCCGCGTGAGATTAGCGATCAGGGTGTCCGCGGAAGAAAGCGCCCGGTGGGCGGCGTACATCTCGAACGGGGAGGGCTGGCGGATATCGTCGCTGCTGCGGCTCCGCTTCGGCATGAGCTGGGCGCGCTCCAGGTCGCGGGCCTTGCGCGTCCAGGAGGCCCGTATGTCGGCGGTCAGGTTTCGCACCAGGGAAGGCGTCTGGGCCTGCGCTGCCCCCCACAGCAGCGGGAGCGCGGCGAGAAAAGCGGCCAGGGCGCGTCTCATCGGAGGTCGGTATACTCGTGGCGGCCCGGGCCGACCTGCGCCAGTTGCGCCTTCAGGCGCTCGATCTCGGCCTGGAGCGCCTCCGCCTGGCGGCGCAGGCCGGCGATGATCACATCCTGTTCCTCGATGTGCGCCCTGAGGGGAGCGGCGTCCTCGCCTGCCGGCCGGGGCTTCACGCCCCTCTCGCCCGGGTTGGCCTCCGGTCGCGGCTGCGCCCTGCCTTCCTGCCCGGCCACCGGCAGCGGCCCCCGGCCCCGCTCCGAAGGGCGGGCGGCAGGGGCTATCCGGCCCGCTTGCCTCCGGCCGGCGTTCGCCCGCTCCTGCAAAAGCCGCTGCGCCCGGCTGAGCGCCTCTTGCAGGCGGGCGATTTCGCTGCGACCCGCCTGCACCCGGCTCTTGAGGGATGCCGCCTCCCTGCCCGGCGCGGATTCGAGCGGCCTGACGGCCACCGCGCCGAAGGTGGGCCGCTGCGGGCTGCCCGGCGGGGTGAAATAGGCGATGGACAGGAGCGCCAGAAAGATGATGATCACCATAAAGCAAAAATCGATGAAGGGCATGAGGAAGGTGATGCGCCTGCCCCCTGAGCTATGCATCGCTTCGGCTCCTTTTCGCCACCAGAGCGTTCATCACCAGGGAGAGAAAGAGGCCCGTGATGGTCGCCTGGATCTTCACCGAAACCCCCAGGCCGATCTGCTCCACATTATGCTCCGCGATGGCCGGGCCGATGATCAGGCCCAGGCCGACCAGGGTGAAGAGCAGCCCGAGGCCCTGCGCGGCGTTGGCGATGGTGACCAGCTTATCGGCATAGGCTTCGCGGGACATCAGGCCGGTCAGGGCCGCCCCGATGGGAACCGCCGCCGTCCAGAAAGAGCTCTGGAGGAGAAGCGTGGCCGGGGTCACCGCCAGCAGAATGAAGGCCAGCACCCATTTGTCGGTCAGGTCGCGGGTTCCGGCCCGCATCGCCGCCCGGGTCTGCCAGGCCAGGGCCGCCAGCCCGATCCCCCACCCCACGATATCGATGCCCACCATCAGGGGCGGGACCTTGCGCCAGCCCTGGCTATCCTTTTGCGGGCCGGCGGAAGCCTCCGGCGCTTCGGGGGTTCGGATCTCCATCGCCTGCCGGCCCTCCTGCACCTCGGAGCCGAGACTTTCGGCCACCCATCTCAAAGGGAGCATGGTTCGCCCCTGATAGACAAATGGAGGCGCGGCCAGCCTCACGACCGCGCCTCCGACTAAAGCCTCCGGCTGGAGGATGGCGAGCCGGACGGTGCGCCCGTTCTGGCGGATCGTCACGGCCTGCCGGGCCGCATCCCAGGACACATCGGCCCTCAGGGCTTCCGAGACGAAGCGGATCGGGACAAAGATGGCGTCCCTGCTCTCCACCGGCGGCACGTCGGAAAAGATTTCCTGCCCGTTCACGGCGATACGGTAATCCTCCCTGACCTGCACATCGGCCCCGACCAATGCCTTCACGCCCACCACATTGGACGCCTCCGCCGTCTGCGCCCGCCCCGGCAGGGCCAGCGCCGCCAGCCAGAGAGACAACCAAAAGACCGGATGCTTCAAAAGGAAACTCCTCTCAGTGGGGGAAGGTAACCGGCCCCCCGAAGCCCGGGGGTGAGAGACAGCTTTACTATATCCAACAGGGTTTTCGCTTCTGAAGGGCGACCCATCGGGTCGCCCCTACAAGGATACGGCCATTGCATAGGGGCGACCCGATGGGTCGCCCTTCAATTTGCTCCCTACCCGCATTCAGGTCGATGCGGGGTAGGGGCGCGATTCATCGCGCCCTGCCAGGCCGTTGGGCGCAATGAATCGCGCCCCTACAGCGGCAAACGGGACCGGCCCCGGGCTAGGTGGCAACTTGGGTTATAGTTAGGACTTTCGCCTGGTCTCTCGAACGGGGCGAATCGTAGGGGCAGACCTGCGTGTCTGCCCTGGATCCGGCTTGTAAGGCAGGGCGAACACACAGGTTCGCCCCCACCCCAGCGAAAGCCCTAATAGTAAAGCTGTCTCTGGTTGGGGGGTGTCTTTCCCCATCCCCATGGGTATCCAGATCAGGCTGTCTGTCCCGCGGGGGCGGGGTTGGGGGCTTTGAGAGACCGTTCCCTAACCCCCCGGCCCCCTTCCCGAAACGGGCCGGGGGAGAGATGATCCCTCAAGCAACGCACCCTCTGTCCCCCTCTCCCAGGAGGCGCTCCGGCGCATCCCTTCGGTTTCAGGGAGAGGGGTTAGGGGAGAGAGGGAACCCCTCCCAGGGGAGAGCGGTCGCCCCTCCCCCAGGAGCGGAGGATCTTTTACCTTATCTTGATGCATATGGGGTGTGTCTTTCCCCATCCCCTTCCATTATACCACACTTATACCACACTTCCCCTTGAATTTAGACGATGCGAGCCGCCCGGGAGTTACCGGACGGCGGAGGCCGCAGGTCACCAGTCGCTGACGCTGCCATCTTCGTAGCGCAATTGGGGGTTGGGCCAGTCTCCCTCGAAGAGCTTGTCGGCGAGGGCTTCCTCGTCCGGTTCGATGCCGAGGCCGGGCCCGGTCGGAAGGGCGATATAGCCGTCCTCGATCACAAACGGCGCTTTCAGGTAGCCTTCCCCCAAAGAGACCTGCTCCTGGCAGAGGAAGTTCGGAACGCAGGCGTCGAGCTGCAGTCCGGCGGCCAGGGAGATCGGCCCCAGGGGGTTGTGCGGGGCGATGGCGGCATAATAGCATTCGGCCATAGCCGCGATCTTCTTGCATTCCAGGATGCCCCCGGCGTGGCACAGGTCGGGCTGGAGGATGACGGCGGCCTGCTTTTCCAGCACTTCCCGGAAGGCCCATTTGGTGAAGAGCCGCTCCCCGGTGGCGACCGGGATGGAGGTGGATCGGGCGATGGTCGCCATCACATCCACATTCTGCGCCTGACAGGGCTCCTCGATGAACATCGGATAGTGCGGCTCCAGGGCTTTGGCGAGCCGAACCGCCATCGCCGGGCCGATCTGGCCGTGGAAATCGATGCCGATATCCACCTCCGGGCCGACCGCCTCCCGCATGGCGGCAAAGCATGCGACGGCGTGTTCGACCTTGGCCAGGGTGTCCACGATCTTGAAGGGGCCGCCGGGCACGCCGGTTTTGAGGGCGCGGTAGCCTTCGGCCAGACGCGCCCGGGCGCTTCGGGCCGCCTCCTCCGGCGTCGCGCCTCCGGCATGGGCGTAGACCCGGATCCTGTCGCGCACGTGCCCGCCCAGAAGCTGGTAGACCGGCACGCCCAGCCATTTGCCGGTGATATCCCACATCGCCTGCTCGACCCCGCTGATGGCGCTGGTCAGCACCGGCCCGCCCCTGTAGAAAGCGTCCCGGTACATCGCCTGCCAGTGGTGCTCGATCCTCCGGGGGTCCTGGCCGATCAGATAGCGTTCCAGTTCCCGGACAGCCGCCGCCACCGTCTGCGCCCGCCCCTCCACCACCGGCTCGCCATATCCCACGATGCCCGCATCGGTACTCATCTTCAAGAAAAGCCACCTCGGCCTGACATGCAGCAATTCCAGTCGCGTGATTTTCATGATCCCCTCCTTGCCTGAAGTGGTCTCCTCTTCTCCCCTGGCGCCCGATCTCCTCTTGTCCCATAAAGGAACAGGCGTCTCGGGCGGCGAATCGGCGGGGCAAGCATTCAACGACCCTTCAGGAGGTTCACCGATGCCGCGCCCTCTTTTGCCGCTCTCCCTCCTCCTCTGCCTTTCCGCGCCCCTTCCGGCAGTGACGCTCAGCGCCGTTCCGACGGCAGAGAACGCGCACTACCGCATTACGGTTTCCGCCCTGCGCGGCGCTCGCGTCCCCGGCCTTGTGGACAGACGACCGGGGAAGGAAATCGTTTACCGGGACGCCAAAGGCTTCGGCGGCCTTTTCGACGACCGGATGAATTTCATCGATGCGCCCTATCGGATGGCGGTCGATATGGGGAACTTCGAGGCGGAGGCGGTTCCGCTGGAGATCTACGGCCTGAAGGAAACGCCGCCGGTGACGCTCAGCGTCGCCGGGAGCGCAGCCGCCGCCTGCCGCGTTCTCGTCGAGGACGATTTCCGCCTCCTGCCCGGCGACACCCTCTCCGTCCCGCAGGGCCAAACCCGGCGCTTCTGGCTCAAAATCCGCTCCGACCGCCTGGCTCCCGGCGATTACCCGCTTGAGGTTCGCCTGGCAGCCCGGGAAAAGCCTCTATTGACCATCCCCCTCGCCCTGAAGGTATGGAATGTGCGGCTACCTTCATCCAGGTTTCTGAATAAATATTATGCATTCCTGACCCATTTCGGCCTGCCCGATTCTCCGGAGAACCGCAGGCGCATCGCGGCCTATCTGGAGAATCTCGCCGAACTCCGATCCGCCACCTGCGATTGGGCGCTTTCGACCGCGGAGATGGCCCGGCACGCCAGGGTCGCCGCCACCTCGGAGCCTCTTCCGAAGGCTGCCGAAGCCGGGCGTATCCGTCCGGACGCCCTCCCGCGCCTCGATTTGAGCTTCTTTGATCCGTGGGTCGCGGAATCCGCCCGCCTGGGGATGACCCGCTTCGAAATCAATGCCAACAGCGGCAACGGCCCCAACGAGGCGGAAGCCATTCGGCTCGCCACCGGACAGGCGATGGATCCGCAGTCCGAGGCGGGCTGGAAGATCGTTTTATGGCTCTACGCGGAGCTCCGGCGCTATGCGCTGGCGAAGGGGATGAAATCGGCCTGGGCCAAAGTGGATGACGAGATCCCGCCCGAACATATCCCCGCCTGGAACTCCGGGGCCGCCCGGTTCCGCTCCATCGGCTACCGCGCCTACACCACCGACACCGGCACGATCCCCCGCAACGCCGACTGGCTGAACGCCAAAAACAAAACGAGCGACGCGTGGCAGGTGGCGATAGGGGCCACCCGCGACTTCCTGACCATAACCCGCCGGCCCGTCTCCTATATCGAGCGCCGCGAGAAAGTGGCGATTCCCTGGGCCTCCTACGCCAGCGGCGATGCGGTCGAAACCTGGGCCACCCTCCGGCCTTTCTTCAGCGGCGATAAGCCCACCCAGTCGGTGGATAAGATCGAAATCTACGCCAACGGGCGGAAGATGCGCTTCAAAGGGGGAAGCGGCTGGGGCAACCGGGAGCGGGGCGCGGCGATGGAATATGCAGGCCACCTCTATATCAGCCTGCCGGACGGGGGCGATCCCAACAACGCCTCCATCGAGGCCGCCTACCGCCTGCGCCGGACCGGGCCGAAAGGCAAGCCCCCCGTCCGGCTCGATCCCGAGGACGAGGTCTGGTATTACGGCGGAGGCAATTATCGCGCTTCCTACGCCGACAGCCGCCGATACCCCTGGCTGGCCTGCGCCTTCGGCATGGACGGCTATGGCTACTGGACCTATCTCTGGTGGAACAGGCAGGATATACTGGTCTGGTACGATGAACTTTCTGGCAAAATCATAAACTCCTCTGCCTGGGAGGGGCTTCGGGACGGTAACGAGGACGCGGCCTATTTCCTGGAACTCGTCCTCAGGCAAAAAGGCAAGAAAAACGACGCCCTGCGCCGCCTCCTCTTCCTTGAGCCGAGATCCCCTCTCCGCCTGAAGGAAAAACGATCCGAAATCTTCGCCTGGGACGACATCGAGGGCGATTTCGAGACCTTCAACCGGGCCAAGCGAGCCATCCTGAAAGAGCTGGCGACCGATGCGCGGCGAGGTAAGGGGGAGGCGGGGAAAGCAACAGCTACCCCCTTTGCTGAAAAGCGCCTCACCTTTGCCCCCTCTCCTGGACGCGGCTGCTGGGATCAGGCCGTAGGGGCGAACGCAAGGTTCGCCCCTACGGCCTGATCCCTTTAGACACAGCCCTCCCCTCCCCAAAAACAACGCAACCTTTTCCCCGTTTCTGCGTCTAATCGTATGGCCTTCTTGTGGGCAGGCTTTTTGTGAAGGTTTTCTCCAGACAGAGGACTCGGCGCGCCGGGCGCAGAATATAGTAGAGTTGTGTTCATTTTGCGGAAAGTAGGTGGAATAATCCCTATGCTCATCAAATCAGGGCGATTCCTGGCGGCCTGGTGCGGGCTGCTTCTGGCTTTGAGCGCCGCCGGGGCCGCCGAAAAAACGGCGGGACCGCCGGGCGCGGAAAAGGGCCCGAAGGAACAGGCCCGGAACGTCCAGGCCAAAGCGCAGGAGGCGGCTCCGGCAAACGGAGAGGCGGCCCGGCCCCCCCAGGATCCCATCCAGATCACCTCCGGCCCGGAGGGCGTCTCTCTTTTCGCGGTGAGTGCGGACGCGCACGAGCTTTTCACCCGGCTGGCCCGGGAGACGGGCTTCAAAATCATCGTCGATGACACCATCCGGCGCAACATCACCGTCAACCTGGTCAACAAAAAGGTCAGCGAGATTCTGGACCATATCGTTGGGGCCTACGGCTTTTCGTCCCGGCAGGTCAACGGCATCTTCATGGTCAGCGAGGGGATTCCCAAAAGCCCCTCCTCCTACCTTCTGAGCGATATCGATGCCATCAGCACCCAGTACGTGCTGGCCCCGAACGCCAAGTCGCTGCTGCCCATCTTTTTGCAGGATCATGTCAAGACCAACCAGGAGCAGAATTCGGTCATCCTCTCCGCGCCCCCGGAGGTTCTCAAGAAGTTCCGGCAGGATATCTCCCAGTTCGACATCCCGGCCTCCCAGATTCTGATGGAAGTGCTGATGGTGGAGTTCTCGGACGCGGGCTTCAAGGAGTTCGGGCTGAAGTTCAACTGGAGCAACGCCCGCCGGGAGGTGTCGGTGGACGCCCCGCTCGGGGAGATCATCTACCACACCCTGGTGACCCTGCCGACCCAGTTCTCGGCGGACATGCGCGCCCTGATACAGACCGGCAAGGCCCGCATCCGGGCCAATCCCCGGATCGCCACCGTGAGCGGGCAGAAAGCGAGCATCTTCATCGGCAAGCAGCGGTATCTCAGCACCCCGGTCGCCATCAGCGGCGGGCAGGACAGCGATTTCGGCGGAGGCGGGCGGCAGACCAACTCTATCGATGCGGGCGTCCGCCTGGAGATGACCCCCTGGACCGGCGGCGAGGGCGAGATCATCGTCGATATCCGGCCCGAAATCAGCGTCCTGAGCGCCCCGGACCCCAAAACTGGCCTGCCCGACCGCAGCACGCGCCGGGCCAACACCACCGTGCGCGTCCGGGACGGGGAGACCATCATCATCGGCGGCCTGGTGCAGCGGGAAACGATGTCCACCCGCACCAAGGTGCCGCTGCTGGGCGACCTGCCTCTCATCGGCTGGCTCTTCCGGAGCGTCAACACCAGCGACGCCACCACCGAGATGGCGATCTTCATCACCCCTCACATCCTCTCCCAGACCGGCCACCTGCCCGCCGACCAGGAGAAGGAGATGGAGAACCGCTTTCTCAAGGAGAACGGCCATGAGGGGCCAAACGAAAAGCCGTAGGGAAATTGCGGGGAAAGCAGCCGCTCCCCCGGCCCTCAAGCAACCGCCCCCCCGGCCCCCCGCCAGACTTTGGCGGGGGGAGCGGCCCTGGGGGCCTTTGAAAGAGTATCAAGAACACGCCGAGTCTCAACCCCCCCGAAGCCCGGGGGGGTTGGAGGGGTGCTTTTCGGCAAGGGGGGCCTGGAGGGCTGTCCTTCAGAGGGCCTTCCCTCGCCTTTTCATCCTCGTCCTGCTGTCTATTCTGGCCTGCCGTCCCGGCCCGCTGGCGGCCCAGGGGATCGCCTACTGCAATATCACGGGGATCGAAACGAAGCGGCTGCCGAACGCGGTTCAGGTGATCGTCCAGGCCGACGGGCTAATGGATATCGAGCAGAACTGGGGCTACTTTTTCAATATGGAGGCCCTCACCACCGGGCAGTCCGAGAAGTTCGCCAAGCAGGTGACCGTCCTGCCCTTCAAGATCCGGAACGCTCGATCCAGGGTGGGGAATTTCTCCGATGTGGGCATCTACCCGGTCAGCCATGTCGAGGCCGCCATCCCGCCCGATGCGCCCGAGGGCGTGGGGCTGGATATGCGGATAGTCCTCTTTACACCCGCCACCACCCTTTCCGTCCAGACGCCCTGGGGGCCGTCCTTCAACGAGATGTCCATTGCAGGGCCGACCGTCAATATCCGGCTGACCCAGGATCAGAGGAGCCTGATCATCCTGGTCACCAGCGACCGGCGCACCATCGCCCCGGTCGAGCGCCGGAAGCTGCCGGAAGGCGCTCCGGTGGAGCTATCCGCCTCGCTGGGCGAGGACGGGCTGCTCGATATCCGCGCCCTGAATGCGGACCTGCGGGAGGTGGTGCGGGCAATGGCCCGGGCCAGCGGCAGGGCGCTTCTGGTGGACGACAGAGTGGATCATATCGTCAGCCTCTCCCTGGCGGGCGTCCGGCCCGCGGAGGCGATGGAGGCCCTGGCGGTCGTCTATAACCTTGCCGTCGAGGAGGAGGGCGGGGCGCTGCGGCTCACCGAGGGGCTGGTCTCCTCCCTGCCTACTTTCGGGACGAGCGCCCTGGAAAGCGTCCGCCTGCACTACATCAGCGCCGTCTCCGCCCGGGATAGCCTGCCCGAATTTCTGCTGCGCTACCTGCACGTCAACCCGGAGGAGAACGCCCTGACGGTCTT
>JADLDR010000081.1 GCA_020846535.1 Armatimonadota bacterium
AGCTTCATCACCCTGTCCGGGCTGGAGATCCGCGATTCCGCCCAGTACGGCATCTCGGTCGGCGGCAATGCGGTGCGCCTCGTTCTGGAACGGCTGGATGTCCACCGCGCCGGGCTGCCTGGCATCGTGTTCGGGCACATCGATCAGCCTTCCTACTCCTATGTGCGCGATTGCCGCATCCATGACAACGAGTTCTCCGGCGTCCACCTGGCCGACACACGCGGGGCTACCTGGTGGTGGAGCGCAGCCGGGTCTGCAGCAACCGGGGTACAGGCAACTATGACGCCATCCAGATTGGCATCGGCGATCCGGGATGCGGAACGTGCCATACTATGGAGCGGGATAATCTGGTTTACGACAACGGGCCGGACATCGATCGGGCGGCGGCGACCAGATCGATATGGGCGGGCGAAACCCTCAATCCAGCCACTATCTGATGGAGCGTAATTTCGTCTGGGGCAGCGGGGGAAACGTTAGATTCAGCGGACTCGGGATTCGATACGGTATTATAAGACGCAATGTAATAATCGGCAGCGGCCTGATCGATTGCTACGCCCCTCCTTACACCGGATGCGGCATTTGCCATACTACCTTGGTCGCTGTCTATCACGGCATCCAGTTTTCTGTGGACAACCTTCCCTTCCGGTCGCAACCCGGAGGAACTTCAGGAATGGAAACAAATCGGGCATGAAACGCATTCGCGCTTCATCACTGACGGCGGCTCGCCGCTCTTTGTTAATCCGGAACGCCGCGACTACCGGCTCCGGAAGGACAGCCCCGCCGTTGACGCAGGGCTGCCGCTCACGCGGACGACTGCATCGGGCAGGGGAACCGCGGTCCCGGTCGAGGCCAGCCAGCTCTTCCACGACAGCTATTCCGGGCTGATCCTTCGGATCACGTGCAGGTCGGGGCCAACCGCCCTCTGCCGATCCGCAAGGTGGATTACGAGAAAAACATCCTCATATTGGCCGCCCCGATTCGATGGCAAAAAAGGCGATGCCGTGAGCCTGCCCTATACCGGAAGCCGCCCGGACTGCGGGGCATTCGAATACGGGCAGCCGGTTGCAGGTGAGGAATCGCTCGGCGGATGATGTGCCCGATATCCCTGGTCACCTTCGCTCTCTCCTTTCTCGGATTGCCGGTAACATTGCCAGAGCGGCGATGCCGACCACGGCGGCTCCGATGATGACGCCTGCGGGCGCTCCCCAATGAGATGCCAGGTAGGCTGTGCCTATGGATCCCATCGAGGAGAGGCCGATGATGGTGATAGTATAGAGGCTCAACACGCGACCTCGCAGATGGTCCGGGGTTTTGACTTGGAGGATGGTGGCGATGGTGGAGATGGCGGCGGTGCTGATAATGCCTGCCAGGAGCTGGAAGGCTAGGCCCAGCCGGTAGGAAGGGCTGAGGGCGAAGGCCGCCAGCGCCGCGCAGAAGAGGAAGAGGCTGCCGGTCAGGAGCCTGTCCTTGCGCCGGATATCGCCTGCCGCCGCCAGCCCGAAAGCTCCCAGCAAAGCGCCTGCCCCTGCCGCCGCTTGCAGCAGGCCCAATTCTTCCGGACCAACATGCCAGACATCCTTGACGAAGACCGGCAGAAGCTGCATGTAAGACCTGCCGAAGATGTTGGTCGCAGCCGACAGGAGAAGGAGGCTGCCGATCTCCCTGTGCCGGGCTGCATAGCGGAGGCCGCCCAGCAACCGCTCCTCCAGAGCGACCGGCTCAGGCGCGGCTCGCCCAGGGATGCCCCGGATTCGATAAAGGGCGGACAGTACGGCCAGGTAGCTCAGCCCATTCAGGGAGAAAAGCCAGGCCGGGCCGAGGGGCTTGAGGAGGAAGCCCGCGAGGGCGGGGCCAAAGAGGGCGGCCCCGGTGAAAGCCGCGCTGTTGAGCGAAACCGCGCTGAGGAGGTCTTCTTTCGGGACGAGATCGGGCAGGAGCGCCTGCCGGATGGGATTATCGAAGGCCAGGAGGGCGGCCCCCAGGGCGGTCAAGACGATAAAATGCCAGATACGGATCATGCCCAGCCCGGACAGCAGCGCGGCGGTGAACGCCAGGAGCATCATCAGCGTCTGCGTGATCTTCAGCAGCCGGAGACGGTCCGCGCTGTCGGCCAGAGCGCCGCCCAGGGCGGGCAGGGCCACCATCGGAAGGGCGAAGGCCAGCCCCATGTAGCCCAGATAGAGGGGTGAGCGCCCCATCTCGTAGACGATCCAGCTCTGGGCCACCCCCTGCATCTGCGTCCCGGCGTTCGAGACGACCAGCCCCGTCCAGAGCAGGGTGAAGTTGCGCGAATGAAGCGCGGCAAATCGAGGGCGCTCGGACACATCGCACTCCAACATAAAAAGAGAGAAAGAAGAAGCCCGCCTTTCTCAAGGCGGGCTGTGTAAGCTATTATATCTTTCGGCAGGGGAGGTAGGTTTCCCTCCCCTGTTGTTAATTGACAGTCGGGCTGGAGGCGTTGAGGGTCTGAGTGACATCCTCATCCACCCGCCGGGTGTAGAAGAAGTGGACGTAATTGCCGACCGGTAGCTTGGTAGTGTAGGAAAAGCGACTTCCATCCGAATAGGTCGTATCGGTCGATCTCATAGGGCGGCGGAGAACAGGCGTACCGTCGGGTTTGTTGACTCCAAGATAGACGTACAGGGGCACCAGGTTCTGCGCCTGGGTGTAGGTCACCGCGAAAGTGAAGTTGGTGCTGGCAGAGCCGGTGGACGGGCTGACCGAGCCGTTCGTAAGGGTAGGGGCGCTGTAGGCAGTCGGCCCGGTATAGCGGATTGTAATCAGGGTGCTGTCTATCAGGCGGCACTGGAAGTAGTAGGAGGAGGCTCCTGCCGGGAGCTTGCCCTTATAGGTGAAAAGGCTTCCGTCCTGATAGGTCTTATCCGAGGAAGCCATATTGTGCCAGACGCGGTTCCCTTTCGCATCTACCGTGACAAGCTGCACGTACTTGGGCGTCTGGTTTTCCGCCTGGGTGTAATTGACCGTGAAGATGAAGTTCGTCTGTGTCGTCCCCATGGCGGGAGTAAAGGCCGGGCCGGAAAGAGTGGGAACATTGTAGACGGTCGGCCCGGTCCGGGTGTTTGTTTGCATGACCTGGCCGCCTCCCGCAACGACGAAGTAGTAGGAATACGTTCCGGCAGGCAGCTTGGTGCGACAGGACAAAGTGCTACCGTCTGTATAGTTGCTGTCAACAGTGGACAGCGCCCGCCAGGTTTCGGTTTTGTCCGGCCTGACAATCACCACGTAAGCGAAAGAGGGCGGAATGTTCCACGCCTGGACGTAATCTACCGAGAAGGCGAAGTAGGTGGCGGTGTCTCCTTTGGCCGGATAGACGCCCGGAGAGGCCACGTATGTGTCCTGGGTGACGATCACACCGTCGGAGACGACAGCCCCGCTGAAAAGCCCGTCCTCGTTCATGGCCTTGACCGACCAGTAGTATTTTCGGTCGGCCTGGAGGCTCAGGCCGCTCTGGGTAGTGGAGGTGTCATAAACCATGATCCAGTTTCGGACATCCGTGCCGCCCGGCGTGGAGCCGATGGCGATGGCATAGCCCACCACGGCGGTTTCCGGATCGGCTGCCCCGGACCAGGAGGCGGAGATCTTGCCGTCGTTGTTTTTGTAGGTTCCGTCATCAATAGAGGCTACGGTGCTGGGCGGGGTGGTGTCATCGGCGATAAAGTCTTGATCGCGCAGCGTGATCCCGACCGGAAGAAGCATATCCAGAAAGGGTGTTTCGATGACCCATCCGGTATTGGCGGGCGCGGAAGCCGTGGCCGTATATGCGCCCGACTTGACCGCATTGAAAGTGTACTGCCCTATCGCGCCTGTCAAGGCCGAGCCGCCGCCTCCGCTGAGGTTGACGGTAGCGCCCGAAACACCGGTCACGGTCTGTATCTGATCGATCCGGAAACCCCAGTCGTTATAGATATCATCCGAAACCAGCCAGATATGCACTGTGTTGGCCGGAATCCAGACCGTCCAGAAGTCGAAATCGTAGCCGGTGTAGCTATCGTATATAATGGTGTCGCTGACATCGGTAATGACGACCTCATCGTATCCGTATTCCGTCATAAAATCCGAGAAATGCAGTCTCATCCGGGTCGTTTTAGGGGAACCGCTCACAACCCACATGACGTTGTCGCCCACCCCATAGGGATGCGCGGACTCGATAATTTTTTCCCTCGCCAGATGCGGATCGAGAACCGCGCCGGTGATTCTTCCATCCTTCGTAGGAGGGGTCTGGAAATCGGCGAAGGGCTGGTAATCGTCGGGGCCGGTGGTGGAGGCCGCCCAGCCCATGCCGCGGGCGGCAAAGGCCTCCCAGATGATGTCCTGGTGTGCGCCGTTGTTGGTCACCATATCGGCGATCAGCAGAGCGTCGCGACCGTCGAGGAAGTCCGGGAAGTGGACGCAGAACTTCATGCCGTCCACGACAAGCTGCTCCGCTGTCTTGCGGCCCAGGTCTAAGCCATAGAGATCGATAAGCTTCTGGCGCAAATCGTAGAGGGCCGCGGCCCAGATCTCGCCGTCGTTGTGGACTTCCGGGCCGAAGTCGTAGCCGAAATCGGCATAGGTAAGCGGGCTGTTATTGTAGGCGTAGTGGCGGATGCCCTTCACATAGTCGCCCGTCAGATAGGCCCCGACCACGGGATCGTTGTTGATGCTGACCCCGAAGAAATCGGACCATCCTTCGCCCATCGCCCCGCCCTGGATGGTGAGAAGGGAAGCGAAGTCCTCCTCATTACTGACCAGGCGGCTGGAGAGGCCATGAACATATTCGTGGGCCATCGCGTCTCCGGCGAAATCGGAGTCCCTGTCCGTCAGGCCGTCCGCCTTGCGGAAGAGATACATGGTCATCTTCGGGTAGCCCCAGTAAGACAGGTCGGCTCCGTCGGGCGGGGTATAGAAGGAGGCGTTGCCATAATAACCCAGCAGCACGCTGTCCTGAGCGTCGGCCTGAACCGGGTCTCCTCCGAATCCGCCTTTGCCGAAATTGTCCTCCTGGAAGTTGCCCGACGCCTCATCGAACCCGAGGGCGTAGAGGTGGTCGTGCATGAGATTGTTCCAGTAGAAGAGATTGGTGATGGCTGCATCGACATCGCCTGCATAATCCTTAGCGCCAGACGTTTCCCAGGTGTTTTTGAAGACGAAGGAAAAATCCTGCGTGGCAGAAGAAGCCTGATGCCCTCCGCTATCGGCACCGGCCCAGTCCTCCTGGGCGAAAACATTGTTGCCTGCCGTCTCGGTGGCGGTCACCCATCCGGCAGGGGAAGCGGTGGGGTCGCCCGCAAAGGATTTGAGAACCTGGCCCGCAAAGCCGGGATCTTTCTCGAAAACGAGTCCCTGCGCTCCAGTGCAGACCAAATTAACTTTCAGGAGGATATCGCTCGTTTTTGCATCGACCAGGAGAGCGTACCGCTCCGCCGCGTTCTTGTGCAGTATAACCTTCCAGGCGTAGCGAGTTCCTTTGAGTACCGGATAGAGAACGAGGCTGGCTCCGTGCGACTGTATGAACGGTCCCTTATCGAAAACGGTGAGGCGCGTGTCGCCTTTCGGGCCGTAGAGAATTTCTGGCCGGAACGAGGCGTCCGGCGCAACGGCGGCTGCCGCTTTTTTGATGGCCTCGGTTGGCGTGATTCGCGGCGGGCGGGGGGCCTGAAGGCGCTTTACATAATCCCCGCCGATGGAGAGGATGCGCCCCTGGG
Organism: Armatimonadota bacterium; assembly: GCA_020846535.1. Classification (GTDB taxonomy): domain Bacteria; phylum Armatimonadota; class JADLDR01; order JADLDR01; family JADLDR01; genus JADLDR01. Next base: position 5,706 of record JADLDR010000081.1, read on the forward strand.
AATCCACATTGCAGGTGATCCCGCCGCGCACCACGGGGACGCCCTTGTAGTACTGCTGGAAGCTCAGGTGGCTGGCCCCGTTGTGGCCGGAGGTGACATTCCGCGCCAGCTTGAAGCCGGCGAGATCGCTCGCATCCAGGCCGAAGAGGTCGGATCGGCTGGCGATGAAATCGAGCGCAATGTCGGCAGGCTTTCCCGAACGCGCCCCCGTGAGAGCGCCTTTGAACCGGAAAAGGTGGTGTACCGACCCGGTGGCCTGGTTGAACCGCCCCTGCACCGCCGCGCCGCTTCGGGACTGCCACTCAGCCAGCGCCCTTGCCTGAACCGGAGACGGCCCCGAACCGACGGAAGAGGAAATCAACTGCTGCGAGAGCCGGAAAGCCGGCGAAGGGTCGGCTTGCGCGCAAAATATGGTGACGATCAGCAAAAGGATCACCAGCGCGCTGCCCGACAGCCCGATCCTTTTCCAAAAGTTGAATTGAGGAATCATTTTCGCACTCCTTTTCGACGTAAATACCCAAATCGTGCCCCCAGGTATGCTTCTCCTCACCTCCCGCAGTGCTTTCCCCGGCGATAAGTTTCAGGCTTATGCCGGGTCTTTTGAATTATATATCACAAATCGGCTGCGCTACTTGCCCTACAAGCAGCCGCTCTGAAAGCTATTCCATTGTATGACTTCTGGCGTTTTGCGTCAAGAGTTTGGCGAAAAAATATACGAAAATGTCGAAAAATGCTTGATGGACAGGCTCGTCGATTTCAGGTATGATAACGCTATGGAATTCGGTCTTTATGTGCATATTCCTTTCTGTCCTCAGAAATGTTTTTACTGTGATTTCAATTCGTACGTGCTGGATCGCGGCATTGTGGAAAACTATCTTCGGGCGCTGGAGAGGGAAATCGATGTCTGGGGGAAGCGGGCCGGACGGTTGCGGGCGCAGACCGTCTTCTTCGGAGGCGGCACGCCGACTACCCTGCCTGCCGGAGATATCGCCTCCCTTCTGGACCGCCTGAGATTGTGGTTCGATATCGAGGCGGATGCCGAGATCACGGTGGAAGCGAACCCCGGCACAGCGGACGGGGAGATGTTTGCCGGGCTGAAGGCGGCGGGCGTCACGCGGCTCAGCATGGGCATCCAGTCCTTCGACGACCGTTTTCTGAAGGATCTGGGGCGTGTGCATACGGCGCAGGAGGCGGTTTCTACCTTCGGAACGGCGCGGGCTGCCGGGTTCGACAATCTCAGCTTCGATCTTATTTTCGGTCTTCCCCGCCAATCTCCCGCCCACTGGCGGGAAACTCTATGCCAGGCTCTCGAATTGAGCCCGGAGCATATCTCGCTCTACGGCCTGATGATCGAGGAGGGAACCCGCTTCCACGACCTGCGCCGGCGCGGGGATCTTGCCCTGCCCGACGAGGACACAGAAGCCGAAATGCTGGAATGGTGCATGGATGCCCTGCCGCAAAAGGGCTATGAGCAATACGAAATCTCCAATTACGCCCGGCCCGGCTTCCGCAGCAGGCACAATCGAATCTACTGGCGAAATGAGCCGTATCTCGGCTTCGGAGCCGGGGCCGCAGGCTACCATCAGGGCATGCGCTACCAGAACCACCGCCCTCTCAGGCGCTATATCGAGGCCGGTCTGGCAGGGGAATTCCCTGTCGCCGCCAGCGAAACCCTCTCCCGTGAGGCAGCGATGGGCGAAACGATGATGCTGGGCCTGCGCCTCCTGGACGGCGTGAACCGATCCGCCTTCCGCGCTCGCTTCGGCGAGGATCCGGCGGAACGCTATGCGCCCGTCATCGAAAAGCTGGTCCGGGCAGGAGTTCTGGCAGTGGACGATCAGGCTATCCGCCTGACCCGGCGCGGTTTGATGGTCGCCAGCAGCGTGCAGGCGGAATTTGTGTAGGCTTTATGTGACGGCAACGCCCTTCCCCCGGAAAGGAAACATAAGATGGCGCTTATCACTTCTATCGATTTTTCCGAATATGCCCCGCGGCATCGCAGGGAACTGGAGGAGGCGATTCTTGGCCCAGAGTGGCAGGCGGTATTGAAGAAGCCGGAGCGGATCGGGGCGGCCCGGGACGGCATGATCCGGCCCTCCGAGGCGCGGTCCCCGGAGGGAGACGCCATAGCGCAGCTCCGGGCGTTGAATGAGGGGCGGGTGAAGGCGATGATCCGGGAGGGGTGTCAAGACCGTGAAAAGCTCCTGGGCACTCTGGGCTCGTGGCCCCAGGAGTGGCCGGAAGGCTTTCGGCCCCGCTTTACCTTCCTGGGCCTCTGCCTGACCATGAGATGCAATCTGAAATGCCGTTACTGCAACCAGAGGTTTGTAGAGGAGTCGCCCGACCCGGCTTTCTGGTTTCAGGCGGTGGATGAGGCCACCCAGGAGGGGAAGCTGGCGGGAACCCTGGTCTATATCACCGGCGGGGAGCCGATGCTGTGGGGGGAGCGTCTCTACGGCGAGGACGGCCTGATTCGCTATGCCGCCGGGCGGGGCGCGGTGGTCAATATCAACACCAACGCCACTCTCATCACCCCGGAGGCCGCCCTGAATCTGGTCTCTTCCGGCCTGGCCCGTATCCATATCTCCCTGGACGCTCACGACCCTGCCATCCAGAACGACTTGATCCCCGGCTATCCCATCTTCGAGGAAATCCTGAAGGGGATCGACAACCTCCAGATCGCCCGGGACCTACTGGGAGTCTCCCATCCGAAGATTCACATTAACTGCGTGCTGACCCGGCGCAACCTGGACGATTTTCCGAACCTCCTCCGCCTCCTGATGGACCGCAAGAAGAATCGCCACAACGCCCGAGATGAAGCCGCTTGCAACAACTTCCAATCCGACGAACTGGGCATCCACGCCATCCCGGTCGGCGGGGCGGAAAACGAGGTGATCCGGCCTACTCAGGCGGACTACATGCGCTTCTTCACGAAAGTGTGGGAGGAAACGAGCCGCGTCTGGGACGAAATCCAGGCTGAGGCGGGCATCCCCGCCGACCAGCGCATCCCGATGGCGAGCCAGTTCTATATCACCAACCCTTATGTGCGGGTTACTCACCGGGGAACGCTGGAGGAATATACCGCCCAGGCCGCCCGGGGCGTCTATTCTCGCCAGGGATTGACCGAGAGGTGCTATATCGCTCCCACGCAGGCGTTCATCCTGCCGGACGGCAGCCAGTACTGGTGCGGCGCTCATTCCAACTCTCGCCCCCTGCCGGTCGGGAACGCCCGTGAGGTTTCCGCTTCGGAGAACATCTTGGCTTCTATCGCCCAACTGTCCGGCATCCCCAACGATTTCTGCCGCAACTGCGCCACAGCCACCGTCGGCATCAACCAGAGGGCCGAGGGCGCTATGCGAAGCCTGGTCGAGGGGTGGGTGGAGGAGGGAGGAGCAGATTAGACGATGTGGCTATCGGAATGCACCAGTCTGGCAGCTGCTTCTATGTCCTCTTGCGAAGGCTTGCTCTGTGGTATATTGAATCTGATCATCTCGATGAAGGCCATAATGATCAAGGTGGCGGCAGCCAGTTCCACGCCTTCCTCGACCGGCTCCAGAGTAAGTTGCAGTACCTTGCGAACCTGTGTGAAATCATAGAGGAAGGTACGAGGCAAAGCTTCCAGAAATATGGACGACGACCACAGCGCCAGGGCCGATATGAAATAGAGGCGCACCCCTTGAATGGAAGCCATGACCCGCCGGTAAAATAGGACCATAAAGAACATGGTAGCTACAATGGCGGGAAACAGAATCAGAGGCCAGGTCGCCCGTAGGCCGAGGATGCGGCCAAAGGTTTCCCGAAAGGATGTTTCGGTAAGCCCCTCATGAATGCCGACCACTTCATCGCAGGACATGAGGAGCAGGATGGCAGCCATCGCCAGCCAGCCAAAGCGCAAACGGCAAGCCCGGTTATTGCGGACGCATATTCCGAAGTGAATAAGAGCCAGCAGACCGGCATAGGCCAGGAGTAAACTGCTGTACCACGTTGCCACCGAATTTTCTGTATCGAGATCGAAGGCCAAGACAAGCAACTGCAACTGCCTCAGCCAGGGCATGCGGAGGAACGCGGTCATCAGGAAAAAAATTCCATTGGAGAGCCAGAGTATCCTATAAAAATGGTGAATCTGCTTCCTTGACAGCGATACTCCTATGGAATCATCTTCCATTATTCCTCCATCGGCGCATACGACAGTCCTTTGTCTCCAAAATCTTTCGACTGTACGAATCAAGAATGTGAATTCAGGTGCTATCTTTCCTATCATTCCCTATCGGCCCCCGTTTATAACACAAAAAAATAGCCGGATGCCCGACACTCTACAGAGCGGAAGCGTTGCAGCGATTACCGAACCGGGATCATCATATAAAGAGGGGCGCGATAGGCTGCGCCCCTCTGCATCTGCGTACCTGCTTGTCATCCGACCCACTACGCATCGAGTCAGGCTCCGGTCGGCATGATCTCTCCCAGGGCCGCCCGTATTTTGGGCACAGCCGCCGCAACCGTCTGGCGGTCTATTTTGCTGGCGATCTCCCGCTGACCGGCTTCGGCGACCATTTCGGGCAGGTTCCGGGAGATTTCGTTCAACGACCACTCCACAGGATCGGCCACTTTCTGTTTGTCCAGATTCCGGTGGTCGTCAGCGCCGTCCGGGTCGTAGTGGTAGTGGGGCGATTTGTCGAAACAGTCGAACCGGAGCAGTTGGACAGGCTTGCCGCCCACATCGCCCCAGACGCAGATCGCCGGCCCCTGGTCGCCCCCGAAGCGGCGGTAACTGATGGTGAATTTCAGCCCTTCGGCCTCAACCGTTCTCTCCCCAGTGTTCATGGTCCCCTCCGTTCGCATGGAATGGAAATCGTGAATATTGCCAATAGGTTTACAAGGGGCTGAGGAAATTCCTCCTCATACAGCGAAGAAGCTGTCCGCAGGCGCTTCCAGCCCCTCCAGGCAGACGGAGCGCACGGTCTGGCCGGGGCCGTAGATATCCATCCGTTCTGGCCCATCCGGGGACAGCCTCAAGACCTCCACGGTCTCCGCCTCCGGGCTGACCACCCAGCATTCCCTCACCCCCACCGCGCAGTAGTCGGCGATTTTGGCGTTCCGGGTGCGGCGGGTGTCACTGGCCGACAGAATTTCCACCACCAGCTCCGGCGCGGCCTCCAGAGGGGCGGGATCGAGATCATCGGGGCATTTGACAAGTTGCTCGTGGCTGATGAACAGCAGGTCGGGCTGCCGGGTGCGTAGAGGATTGCGGGCGATGAGGATATCGCAGGGAGAAACATAGGCTTTTCCTATCCTGTTTTGCCGCTGGTAATTCCTCAAATGCTCGAAAATATTACCCAGTATTTCTTGATGCCTGCGTGTTGGATTCGTCATGAAGATTCTCACTCCGTCCAAGATATCGTACCGCTTGAAGACCTCGCCTTCGGCCATATAGTCCTCGTAGGTCAGGACGGAGGTGTCTTTTTCCTTTGCCTGTACTGCCATGGGCTGCTCCTGTGATGAGACGGGGGAAAAGCCCCCCCAACCAGAGATAACTTTACTATATCGAATTTTATTTGATATCGTAAAGTTACTCTTATCCTCTTGCTAAGAGAGGCTTGGATTGTGCGTTCTTTTGAGATATTTGTTGGGACTATTGCCCTCTACGCGCTCCCCAACTCAACGCATCTCTTCCGGTAGTAGAGGTAGTTATCCAGGCTGACCTCTTCGGGAACCCCGTGGTCGCAGGTAGGGATGTAGCCGCCGCGCTCGCGCATAGCGGGGATGATATATTCCAGGTGGCGGTCGATATCGGCGCGGGATTTCGCCAGGACGCGCTTATCGATGCCGCCGAAAAGGGCCAGATCGGGGTACTCCTTGCCGATCTGTACGACATCGCAGCCGGAGGCCACCTCGAAGGGACTCATGGTGGTCATGCCGATCTCTTTGTAGACATCGATGACGGACTGGGAGTCGCCGTCGGTATCGATCTGAATGTAGAGCTTGCGCGTTTTGTCGATCTGACGGGCGCGGGTATTGGCAATGAGCTGCTGATAGTAAGGAAATAGAAATTTACGTATCATAGCGGGTGAGATCAGGGGACCGTGGTTGTAGCAGATATCCTCCGCAAAGAAAATCTCATCCAAAGTGACATGTTCCTGGTGGCGGGCGATGACGTTATCGGCCAGATCGAACCAGGTTTTCATGCAGTCATGGATAAGGGCGGGATCATCAATGAATTTGTAGAGGAGGTCGGCAGGCCCGATCAGGCTCCTCAGGTACATATAGCCGCCGATCAATCCCTGCTGCGCCATGTAGCCCTTCCCCGCCAGAGACTTTGCGCTCTCCATGCGGGCGGGAAGGTCGGCATAACGGGCCTCACTGTTCGGATCCATCCGCCATTTGATATTTTCCTCCCAGGTGCGGATGTCCTTGACCGGATGGTCCAGGTATTCGGGCATGAAACCGTTCCGCCGTCCCTTGAAAAAGAGAATGTGACGGCCCGCGTAGTCCTGCACCACCTCGTAATCGCCCCGATCCTCGATGATTTTCTCCTCGAAGCAAGGATGGAAGGCGGCCTCGCACCACCCGAGCTGGCCCAGCCCGAAGTTGCCCGGCGGGTCATAGTCGAAGAGTTCCGCGAAGTTAGCGTCCTGCGGCAGCCCCTCGCGATGCCAGCGGTCCAGAGAATAATATCCGAACTCCCGCTTGATCAGCGGCTGTCCCGGGGTGACGGCATAGGTATCCCGCAGCCTGCGGGCCGGTTCCGCCATCTTCTCCCTGAGAACCATGGCGCGAACCCCGTCGGCGGGTGGATGCGTGCGAGTATCGGTCATAAGCGCGTCTCCTTCGGTGGGCACGGCACGCCGCGCCCCTGCGGTATATGGCAAACGATTTTTTCTATCTATTCGGTGAAAAGGAGGTTTTTCCTGCACGAGCAATAAAGAAGGCGATATGCGCTGAAAAGACGCTTTACAGGAGGCCATGCCATGCGCCCTATCGCGATAGACGCCGCCTTTCCGGGCGGAGATATCATTGTGGAGTCTGTGGAAAGAGAGGCAGCATATCTGCGGCAGGACCGGCGCGCCACCCCGGAATGGTAGTTTTACTGGAGCTTCCGCGTGGCCGGGGCAAAGGGAAAGAGGGTTGCGTTCCTTTTCACGGACGGGGATATTTTCGGAGCGAGGGGCCCTTGTTTCAGCCCGGACGGCTCATCCTGGCGCTGGCTGGGCCGGAAGATCGTGGTCGAAAACGGCTTCAGCTTCGATTTCGGGGAAGCTGACGGCGGCTGGTTCGCCTTCTGCATTCCCTATACTGGCCAGCATCTGGAAGCCTTTCTATCAGCCCGGCCTGCCGACCAACGGCATCTCCTGACCTTTTCAGAGAAGGGCCGCCCGGTATATCGGCTGGCCGCGCCGTCCCGAAAAGGCATTCAGGCCGTCCTCGTCACGGTCCGCGCCCACACCTACAAGACGATGGGCAGCTACGCCCTGGAGGGCCTCATCGATTTTGGACTGGGATCCTCTTCGGAAAGCGTCTTCCTGAGGGAACATGTTGATTTACACGCCGTGCCCTTTCTGGATACGGATGGCGTGGAGGAAGGCGACCAGGGCAAGAACCGGTCGCCGCACGACCACAACGGGATTTCACGGATTCCCCGCTCTACGCCTCCGCCCGGGCGATGGGTGCCTTCCTGGGTTCCATCGGGGATCGGCTGGCGCTGTCTCTGGATCTGCACTGCCCCTGGATCCGCGGCGGGCACCATGAAGAAATCTTCATAGCGATGCGCCCGTCGCCCTGGGAAGAGGAGACGGGCGCATCGCCCGGCTGCTGGAGAAGACGCGGCAGGGCGATCTGCCCTACCGCGCCGCCTCAAACCTTCCTTACGGCCAGGAGCGAAATGCCGGTATGGAGGGCGATTCCCAGCAGTATATCGCCAGCCACAGCGCGGCTCGCTTCGGAGCTACCGTCGAAATTCCCTATGCTCTCGCCGGAGGGGTGACCGTCTCTGAAGCCAATACCCGGGCCTTTGGAGCAGATCTGGGACGAGCGGTGGCATGCTACATTCGAGGAGAGGGATGCGGAGATAGGAAGGACTGATGAGGCGCGCCACGTACGCTTCCGAAACGCCGGATCGCTCATCGGCCCTGTCCTGCCGAGCCGCCTTCTGGTAGAGAGGTTACCGCTCTCCGGCATCCCCGCATTACCCGGAGATGACTTGCCCCCACCGGTTCATCCGTTCGGCCACCATCTCGCCGGTGACGCCACGGACGACGCCCATCCCTTGCAGGTGCAGGTTGGCCTGCATGATGTGGGATTCCCACTCATCGCTGGACAGAAGGGCATCGAGCCGGGCGCTCTCTCCCCGGATCAGGAAGAACCCGTTCATATCGCCGCCGTGCGAATCGAGCAGCACCACATCGTAGGATTGGATCGCCCCCTGCTGCTTCAGTCCCTCCACATATTCCACGAATTTCGGGAAGTGTTCGGCGCTTGTGCGCTCCATGCCGGGCAGCGGGCGGTTCCAGCCGAAAAAGACGACATTGGTTCCCATAAGGTGGCCTCCTTCAGGTGCGTTGACCGGTGCGTGGCATCGAATTTGTCACGCAAAGCAATATATGCTTTCCAATGTCGTCAGATTCCACAGCGGAAAGCCGGATTCCTCCTCGCGCTTATAGCCTGCCGTAGATGACCGGGCAGAGTTCCGGATCGTCGATATATTGAACCAGGCCGACGCGCTCGTTATGGACGGGCCGGGAGTTCCGGGTTCTCATATGGACGGCCAGGCTGCGGCGCGGGAAGCCCGATTCGTTGGGGCCGGAGCCGTGAAAGGTCAGGTTGTGATGGAAACTCACCCCGCCGGGAGGCAGGATGGCGGACACCTCTTCCCATGCCGATCCTGCCGGGATGCCCAGGGTTTCCTTTTGCCCGGAAAGGTCCTGGGCGTAGAAATCGCCGCCGCGGTGGAATCCCCAGCGGTGTGAACCCCTCACGAAGCGCATCGGGCCGCAGTCCGGGCGGACATCGGACAGGGCGATCCATGCGGTGAAGAGTTCGCTCCCCTCCTCCCAGACCGTCCAGTAATACCTGTCCTGATGCCACCCGATGTTGGTCGGGGCCTGCGTGTCGCCGGGCGGCTTGTAGAGAAGCTGCACCCACCAGACCTGAACCATCTCACCGCCGGTCACGGCTGCCGCCAGCTCCCCCAGGGCAGGATGAACGAGCAGTTCCCGAATGGCGCGGCTGGCGAACTGGGGCTGCTCGATCTTGCACAGCCGGGCGGGATCGTCCCCCGGATTCCATATCGAGGGGCAGGGCGGGCGTCCCGTATCGTAATGCCCCATGCGGATGGCATCCATTCCTTCACAGGCTTTCCGGACCGCTTCCGCGGGTAGAACCGGCTCCGAAGCGATATAAAAGCCGTCGGCCTCGTAGGGTTCTCTATACTGATTTCCTGATAAGGTTGCCATGAATACCTCCTTTTTTCGACCGCCGGGCGCTTGTTTTAATGGCATTGTACCGTGATTCGGAGAACTTGTCAATTCCGATGGGCGATCAAGAGGGGGGCTATGAATTGCCAGGTAAAAGGAGTATAATAGAGGTGTTCGGAAGATGATGGAAAACGTCATCTGCAATCATTGTCCGGGAGATCCGCTATGCCTGAAAAGTCCGAAAAAGACCGGGAGCAAGAGGCTTCCGTTTTATCGAAAGGCGATAGACCGCCTCTGGTCATGGTGCAGTATGGGAAAATCGAAGATATGGATCGCTCCTTCGGTATTGCCTTCTGGCAGGCTCAGGATGCCACCGCCCGTTTTTAAGCCGACTGGGAACTCGTCGAATTTTATCATACATTGAGGGGGAAGCAGGATGAACTCCAACTTCAAAGATATATTGGCTCTCTTCAACGCCAAGCAGGTTGAATATCTGGTTGTAGGAGGGATGGCGTTTATCTTTTACGCCGAACCGCGCTATACAAAGGATATAGACATCTGGGTTCACGCAACTCCAGAGAATGCTGTAAGAGTATTTAAGGCGTTGGCTGAGTTCGGAGTACCGATGGAAGGATTGACCCCTGATGATTTTGCACAGGAGGGTTACTTTTTCACCATGGGCCTTCCTCCTGTTCGTGTGGATATTCTTAACCCAAGCTGCCACCTAAGCCCCTATCCAAAAGTTTGGCATTCTTTTTCAAGACACGGCTGAAGGCGATAGGACCGGTCCTTTTGCACGGAAAGGACCGGTCCTATCACTCAAGATGAAGAACGGCTGCCGTTGATGCCGCTTCGGATCGCGGATCCTTTTTAATGCCTTTCTTTTGGTCATATGCTTAGCCGGACCGGTGAGTTGGGCATAGACCCGGCCTGTTTACAGTTGGAGGATACCAAAGGCAACGATCTTCTGGACAGCGGTGATCCCGGAATACAACCCATGGAAAGCATCTCTAACAGCAAAGTCATGTATATCGAGCGCAAAGCGGGACAGTTGATAGGAGAGGCCCGCATGGGGCGGGTGGCTTTCTCGAAGAGCGGTCGAACTCTCTATTTCGCCGGAAAATCCTTCCGCAGCCTGAACGGAGCGGGATTCAAGTCGAACTACTACTGCGTTGAGACTGGCGAACACTACCGGATTTCAGGGTGCAAGCGAGACAGCAGGGATCGCCTACATGGCGCAGGCGAACCTCCTGTTTTTATTTTTCCTTCCCTCCAACCCTCTCCGCCAGCCGCCTGTAATGCGCCTGCACTTCTCTGGGGGAGAGGGCGCGGCTGTAGAGTTTGACTTCATCCAGGAGGCCCTCGAAGTGGGCCGGGTGGCCGGGTTCGTAGGAACCCAGGCACAGGGGGGAGGCGTTGGGCTTGACCGGCCCGGGGCGAGCCATGGAGCCGCGCTCCTCGCCGTCCACATAGATTCGCATGGTCTGCCCGTCGAAGGTTCCGGCCAGATGCGTCCAGCGGCCTGTCGGCAAAGGAGCGCAGGCCTTCAGATGGTGGCTCCACTCGGTCAGGGGAATCTCGAAGCAGGGCTTGCCTTCCAGCACTCCGAGCCGGTAGCCTGAATCGGTTCCGCCCCCGTAGACGCGGTTGACCAGCCAGCGGTTATCCTGACCGGCGGCATCGGTTTTGACCCAGCATTCGATGGTAAGCGCGGATGCGGGGGACAGCAGGGGATCGCTCTCCACCACCGCGCACCCGCCCTTGCATGACAGGGCGTTTCCATCGATGCCTGCAGCCCGCTTCGCATCTTTGATCGCCGCGCCTAG
>JADLDR010000082.1 GCA_020846535.1 Armatimonadota bacterium
ACTTTGATTTAAAAATCAGAAGTAACTATTCAGGCTCCTCCTCTAAGCAGGGCGTTGGAGTAAAAGGGCAGTTCTGGAGGCAAGTTCTCCATCCTCGTAGGGGCGGAACCGGGTGTTCGCCCTGAAACTGATCAGTTACTCCGACGGGCTGCTTAGGCCTTGCCTGCCTCAAAGCCTTCCAGGAGAAGCTCACCGCTCTGGCTGGATGGGAAGATCCATCGCGTCATTGATTGTCTCCTTCCAATGGAAGCAGGGGGAACGGCTTCGGGCGGGGAATAATAGCTAAACAGCAGAGGTAGGGCCGCCCGCCGGCCCGCAAATATACCGTCGAGGAGAGAAACGATGCCTAGCCCGGAAACGGTGGAACAGCAAATACAGCTTTTGAAAGATATTCTCATACGCGTCCGGACAGAAAGCGCGGAAAAAGACTACACCCTGGAAAAACCGATAGCGGATATGGAGGAGGCCGAACAGACCTTCTGGCAGGAGTGCGCCCGGGCGCTCTATGCCAGGACGCCCCTGCAGAGCGAAGGCCGGGTCGCCATTCCCGTTATCCAGAGCGAATTTCCGGCCCTGGAGAAACTGCATAGCTGCCTGGACACCATCAAGCTGATCGCCCGCGCCGCACTCGACCAGGGGCCGGAAAAGACCGAGGAGAGCCTGGAAACCATCCACTCCATCGCCGAACACGCCCAGATCGCCCTGGTCAAACTCCTGGTCAGCCGAATCAAGCCGGTAGAATAATCGGTAGGGATAGAGTTATCGGCAACAACCCCGGCTTCCCTAATCACGGAAAGCCGGGGATTCGTTTTTCTGACCTATATTTTTTCACAAGATGATGTTCCTGCTGAAAGGAGTTTTCAAATCTGCGCCGAATATAAAACTAAAGTTTAATAATATATGCTATCTTAACCCAAGTTGCCCCCTCGCCCGGGGTCAGTCCCGTTTTCCACCGTAGGGGCGCGATGCATCGCGCCCAACGGCCTGACAGGGCGCGATTTATCGCGCCCCATAGCGATCCAGATAAGGTGAAACATCCTCCGCTCCTGGGGGAGGGGGGACCTCTCTCCCCTGGCCCGGGTTACCTCTCTCCCCTAACCCCTCTCCCCGAAACGGGGAGAGGGGGATAGATCGTGCGGTACTTGACCACGCCATCTACTCCCCCTGCCCGTTTCGGGAAGGGGGCGGGGGGGTTAGGTAACGGTCTCCCAAAGTCCCCAACCCCGCCCCGGCGGGACAGACAGCCTTATCTTGATACACATGGGGGCGCGATAAATCGCGCCCCTACCCCGCCCTCAATGCAGGTAGGTAGCAACTTAGGTTATCTTACTCTGCCGTGGTATCAAATCTCCAATCAGAGGGACACAATGAGACACAGTTTCGGTGGTAGCTGGACTGAGGAAAAATTAGAACGTGTTAGGAAATATCTAGAGGCATATATTACGATATTCACTGGAAACTAGAAATCTCAGCATTTTTACAGAATTTATGTGGATGCGTTTGCCGGCACAGGCTATTGGTCGAAGCGATTCGCTGCCGGAAACCCAAAGGGAGCGCCTACTGCCATCAAAATAGCGCAAGATATTCTCAGGAGGTGATCCATGGCCGGAAGTTCTCAGATCGAATGGACAGAGATGACGTGGAACCCGGTCACCGGCTGCACGAAAGTCAGTCAGGGATGCAAGCACTGTTATGCCGAGCGATTTGCCGGGCGGCTTCAGGCAATGGGGAACGCCCGTTACCGGAACGGTTTCAGGGTGACGCTCCATGAGGATCTTGTGGAACTGCCTCTCCGGTGGAAGCAGCCGAAAATGATCTTCGTGAATTCCATGAGCGACCTGTTCCATGAGGAAGTGCCACTGGATTTCATCCGGCGCGTTTTCGATACCATGAACCGATGCCCCCGGCACATCTTCCAGGTACTGACCAAGCGCAGCAGGAGGCTTTCCGAGATGGCCCCCGGCCTGACCTGGAGCGCCAATATCTGGGTGGGTGTCAGCATCGAAGACAAAAACGCTCTCCATCGCCTGCCCGATTTGCGGCAAGTGGACGCCCGGGTTCGATTCCTTTCCTGCGAGCCCCTGCTGGGCCCATTGGAAAGCCTCCCTCTTGAGGGGATCGATTGGGTGATTGTCGGAGGGGAATCGGGGCCGGGAGCGCGTCCGATGCGTGCAGAATGGGTGGAAGATATTTTAAGGCAGTGCCGCTCCGCCGGTGTGCCGTTTTTTTTCAAGCAATGGGGCGGCCCTCACAAGAAGCAGGCAGGCCGGTCGCTGCGAGGGCAGATCTATAACGAAATGCCTCATCGGATCGGGCAGAGAACGGCTTGCGAGCGGCATACGGAGATGCAATTTGCAGGTTTATAAAACTACGCTCAAACTCCGCAGGGGCAGGTCCGGCGACTCACGCCTGCAAGTCAGGCGGCATAACCGGGCGCGTAGCAGCCCGAGTTCTATCATGGCCGCAACTCCGTTATATTCCCCTTCAAGCACAGGTCCGGGCGATGTCCGTAATAAACCCCATCGATCTCTTTTGCATCGCATTCCCCGCTGATAGTGTACAGAAAATTACCTTTCACAGCCGCCATCGACAGGTTGTTGTTGATGGGCATCGGGTCCGCGGTCCCGAAGAGGTCGGTCTGCGTGTCGTAGACGAAGACATCGTTGGAATACTGGCCTTTCCCGTTCGCTCTGGAAGGCTCGCCGCAGGACGGGGAAAATGTGCCGCCCGGGTTCGCCACGCGGGGATACTGATAGCCGCCCACCAGGAGAAGATAGCGGTCTTTGTAGGCGATAGCCCCTGCGGGCAGCTGCCGCGGGCAACCGGCAGGTCGCGCAGGCGAGACCAGGCGCGGGCCGCCGGGTCGAACATCCAGTTGTCGACAACGGTGCTATAGGGTTCTGCCGTCGCCTCGCCGATAATGTAGAGCTTGCCGCCGACCGCCGCCATTGCATGAACCCAGCGCGGCGTTCCGGGACATTCGGGTAGCGTCTGCCAGCCTTCGGAGAGATGCCTGATATCCAGAGCCATCAGGCGAGTACCCATCCGCCGATTCCGGCCCTCACGGTCGGCCTCGGTGAAGAACCGTTCGCTGTCATAGTCCGTCCCGCCGAAAACATATATTTTCAACCCGACCGCGCAGATGCCGGCGGAAGCGAGAGGAAACGGCAGCGGGAGAAGATTCTCCCAGGCCCACGCCCGGCCCTTGCGAAAAAGGCGGTAGTCGTCCCGGTAGCAGTAAGGGGCGCTGTAACTGAAGCCGCCCCAGCAGTAAAGCGATTGGCCCACCGGGACGGCCAACAGCTCCTGGCGGACCTCTCCGGGGAAATCGGGCAGAGGCCGCCAGCCTCCGGCTTCGTTCCTGCTATCCGAGAGGCTTTCTTCAGGAAGCCTCTCGGATAGCGTCCCGGCTTTCGCGGCGTCTCCTCGCCGGAGCAGAAACCCCCGACCGTGATCAACCAGTTCCTGATGAACCCGCCATCGCTGTCCTGGAATCCCTATGGCAAATCGGGCGCTCTCCGCCACTCGATACGGAGCATAGGCCTGATCTCTTTTTGAGGCGCGAAATCATCCGGAACGGCGATAGCCGCCATCCCAGCCGACAGCATGATCACACGAGAGATCATTTGACCGCCTTCTGAAATTCGTAGTCGAAGGTCATCTCCCCGTCACCCGCCATCAGGCCGACCGGATATCCCCGGATGCGGCGCATCTCGCCGATCTTGCCCAGGTATTTGCCCGTACCGCCCAGGATAGCGGTCGGGCCGTCGGGAGCCATGCCCTGGCACATGATCGTCCCCTCCCCTTCAATAATGACCGCCATATTGGTGAAGGCCAGACGACCCCTCGGGAGGTTGTTGTCGAAATACTGGACGCCGCGAACATACATCCTCCCTTTTGCGGACTTCCCGTCGATGGTCGCGATATCGGCCCTTACGGTGAAGGTGTCGTTCGCCACCCCTTCCGGCGGGTTATCGGCCAGCCGAGTATAGATGGCGTTCTCATACTGGATCCGCAGCCGTTCCACCACCGGGTTCCGGACAGACGCCGCCCCGGAAGAGGCGTCGCTGGCGAGAAGGCGCGAAAAAAATGGCCCTGCGCTGAGGGCCAGGGCCGCAAAGGCCAGTAAAAATATCCGTTTTTGCGGAGGCATGAATAATCACCTCTTGTATTTTTTGCAGAGCTTTCGCTTGGAAGGACGGCCCGATGGGCCTCCCTCGATCACCGACCCGAATCTCTATCGAGCGAAAGCCCTGTTTTGTAATCGATGTCATTGCGAGCGAAGCGCAGCAATCTCCAGGCTATCAAATGCCGAGAAATCTCTTGCTTTTATTCTGCGGGAGATTGCCGCGTCGCTCCTCGCAATGACATCAACTATACTGATGCCTGGTTGTGTGGCGTTGGAGATTGATTTGCTCGCAGGCTGCATCGCTGAGACGCTAACATGAAGCCAGGCGTTTTTCTTTCAATACCCCGGGTCGTAGCACTCACGCCCCTCGGCACATTCCTCGCAGCCGACCAGCTTGTCGTCTGGCCCATAGATTCGCATGGTTTTCAGACACCAATGCGGTTCGTTCCGCTTGTCGGAGGTTCCCGGGGCGCTGGCGATATACATGGTTTTGCGCCGCAGGTGAATGCAGGGCAGCGGGGTTTCGTCCCATGTTACCTCATCCATCGTATCCTCCTTATG
This sequence comes from Armatimonadota bacterium, assembly GCA_020846535.1. Classification (GTDB taxonomy): domain Bacteria; phylum Armatimonadota; class JADLDR01; order JADLDR01; family JADLDR01; genus JADLDR01. The sequence goes on from JADLDR010000082.1 coordinate 4,691, forward strand.
CGCCTGCGGCCTTGAGAATCGCCATCTGCACCACGGCTTTTGTCAGCGGAACCTTATAGCCGTTATGCTCCAGGGATGTGGCGTCCCGGACGGCAGCCTCGGCGGCCTGGAGCGCGGCGGCCTCATCGATGGTCTTGCCCTGAAGCGCCTTTTCCGCTTCGGCGGCCCTCCAGGGGGCAGGCGCGACCCCGCCCAGCACCAGGCGGGCATTCCGGCAGGCGCGGCCATCCATCTCCAATGCGGCGGCGCAGGCAGACAGGGACCAGTCGAAGGATTCCTTCTCCCTCTGCTTGAGGTACGCGCTTTTGACGCCTGCCTCCGGCTCCGGAACGGATACTTCGGACACGATCTCGCCGGGCTGGAGGATGTTTTCCCTATGGGGATCCTCCGCCGGAAGAATGAAGAACTTCTCCAGCGGAACATCCCGGCTGCCTGCGGCGCTCACAATCTTGACCTGAGCATCCAGAGCGATCAGGGCCGGGGCAAGGTCGGAAGGATGGACGATGAAGCAGGGGCCGCCCCCCAGGATGGCGTGGTACTGGTTCTGGCCATTCACCGCAAAGCAGTGATTGCCGCCTTTTTTGAGGCAGTGGACATGCTCGTCCCGGTAATACCAGCACCGGGGCCGCTGGCAGAGGTTGCCGCCCAGGGTTCCGATGTTCCGGATCTGCGGCGATCCTACCACCTCGGCGGCTTCGGCCAGAGCGGTATAGCGTTTGCGGATATCCGCATGGCCGGCGATTTCCGTGAGGGTGACCAATGCGCCCAGACGCAGATTCCCCCCTTTGGGATCGATATAGTCCAGGTTGCGGACGGACTTGAGATTCACCAGGCGGTTCGGCTCGATGATGTGGTCTTTCAGTTCGCCCAGAAGATCCATGCCTCCGGCGAGAAGGCGGGCTTCTCCCAAGTCCTTGCCCAGCAGGGAGGACGCTTCCTTCAGGTCGGTGGGACGGGCCATCTCGAAGTGTTTCATGCAGAGCCTCCCTTCTTTGCCAGGGCGTCCAGCACCTTCCGGGGCGTAATCGGCAGTTCCCGGACGCGCACCCCGATGGCGTTGTAAACAGCGTTGGCGATAGCCCCGGCGGTCGGGATGATCGGCGACTCGGCGATGCCGCTGACCTTGCCGGTCGGGTTGTCGAGCAGAATCACCTCGATGGCGGGTATCTCCTTCGGACCGGGCAGCTTGTATTCCTCCAGATTCGGGTTCACCTGGCGGCCTGTCTGGTTGTCCATGATGCGTTCTTCCGTCAGGGCTATCCCGATGCCCATGATGACACCACCGTTGATCTGGCTTTCCACGCCGGTGCGGTTCAGAATGTACCCGCAGTCGTGGACGGCCACCAGCCTCAGAACATTCACCCTGCCGGTACGGGTATCGACCTCCACCTCCGCGAACTGGCAGCCCGCCACTCCGCTTCCCTGGAGCGATTCAACCCACTCGCCGTTGGCGGTGATGCCGTCCATCCCCAGCCGGGCGCACGCTTCCTTCCAGCTCAGGCTCTTGGCCGGGTTCGATTTCAGGACCACCTTGCCGCCCGTCAGCTCCAGCGATTCCGGTTTGACCTTCATAGCGGAGGCGACGATGGCTAAAAACCTGGCTCTCGCATCCGAAGCCGCCGTCTTGATGGCCGGAGAAACCGAGGCGGCGGTGGTGCTTCCCCCACTGCCCCCCGAATAGCCGTATTTGGTGTCGCCCAGGAGAGCCGTTACGGCCCCGATGGGTAGCCCGAACTCGTCGGCCACAATCGCCGCCATGAAGGTGCGGGTTCCGGTTCCCAGGTCCTGGGAGCCGGTGGATATCTCGATGCTGCCGTCCCGGCTGATCTTGAGGGTGGCCTTCGTGCCGGGGCCGCCGCCTCCGCCCCATGTGCTGCTGCCCAGCCCCATCCCGCGCTTGACCGGGCCGGAGCCTGCGCCGGGCGTGGGGCTGCGGCGGCTCCAGCCGATGCGCTCCGCGCCCAAGTCGTATTCTTTCTGCCGGACCGGGTTGGGATCGTTCTTTTTGCGGAATTCCATCGGGTCTATGCCGATCTTTTCGGCCAGATCGTCCATCAACTGCTCCATAATAGCCGATGCCTGCGGGTGGCCGGGAGCGCGGAAAGCGCGAGCCTCGGAAGCATTGATATAGACATCGGACTGCCGGACACGAAAGGTCTGGGGCTGGTAGATATAGGGCATTGGCACGCCCGCCCCTCCCAGGCCCCCTGTTCCGCTGCCCTCCAGGTCGAAGGCCACCATCGTGCCGTCCTTTTTGGCGGCGGCGCGGATCTTCGCCATGGCCGAAGGGGCATTTCCTGCGGAAAGCTGCTCCTCCTCACGGGTGAGCATCAGCTTGACCGGGGCTTTTGCCTCCCGGGCCAACCGGGCGCAGGCGACCCCTTCCACTCCGGCCCCGAATTTGCTACCGAACCCGCCGCCCATATGGTGGCAGATTACCCGGACATTTCCGGCGGGCAGATTGAAATAGCGGTAAAGCTCCTCATGGACGCTGAAAATCCCCTGGGTGGAACACCAGACCGTCAGATGCTGGTCGTCGTCCCACCGGGCGACCGCGCCGTGGCTTTCCAGGCAGGAGTGGGCGCGCACCGGCACATAGTAAGTGCCTTCCACCACGCCGTCCGCCTCCTGGAAGGCGGCCTCGATATCGCCCTGCGCCTCCGGGTTACCCGGGTTGACATTGGGACGCTCCCCGTGTACTTTCGGGGCGTCGGGCTGCATGGCCGCAGCCTCCTCCACGACATGGGGCATCACCTCATAATCGACCTTGATGAGCCGGATGGCGTCTTCAGCCGTTTCCGGGCTGATCGCTGCCACTGCCGCGATCTCATCCCCCGCATATCGCACTGTCCGGTCGTTGAGGACGAGAACGGCTTTCACCCCGGGCAGGGCCGAGGCTGGGGAGGTATCGATGCCGCGGATGCGGGCATGGGCATGGGGGCTGCGGAGGATGCGCCCGTAGAGAAGGCCGGGAAGGTTGATATCGTAGGTGTAGCGGGCGCGGCCCGTCACTTTCTCCGGACCATCGATGCGCGTTATGCGGTGGCCGAGGTATTTAAGGTCTTTCGGGCTGCCCCAGGCCAGATTCACATCATCCTGAACCTCAATTTCCTTTTCGACCGGGTGGCCCGCCTCATTGACGATGATTTTGACCTTTTTTGCCATCTCACCCCTCCTTCCGATTCTTCTCGGCTGCCGCAAGGGCCGCCTTGAAGATATTGGGATAAGCCCCGCACCGGCAGACGTTCCCGGACACCGATTCCTTGACCTGCTCCAGCGTGGGCCGGGGCGTACGGCTGAGGAGCGAGGAGACGGAGATGATGAACCCCGGGGTGCAGAAGCCGCACATCAGGGCGTCATGCTCGATGAAGGCGGACTGGACGGGATGGAGCCGGCTGCCTCTCGCCAGGCCCTCGACGGTGGTGACCTCCTTACCCTCGGCGTCCACGGCCAGCATCATGCAGGAATAGGCCGTCTTGCCGTCCACCAGGACGGTGCAGCCGCCGCAGGAGCCGCGGTCGCAGACCACCTTCGTTCCGGTCAGATCCAGGTGGTTTCGCAGGGCGTCGGCCAGGGTGACGCGGGGGGAAACCTTCAGGCTGTGCGTCTGTCCGTTGACCTTCAGCGTAATGGGGGTCTCGCCCGGCCCGATGAGGGCGGGCTGCGTGTCGGTAGACGCCTCCCGGGTTTTCAGGGCCTCCCCTCCGGCCAGCACCGCCGTGCCGACCAGGCCGGTCCCCATCCCCTTGAGGAACGAACGCCGAGAAACCTTCGGGGCTTTCGAGTCATGTTCTTCCACGATAGCCAAATCCTCCTTTCCGAACGGATGGGACGGGGCGGCCACAGGCAGGCGGCCTCTTTGCCCATTCAGGAGAAAAATCTTCAGTTAGGGGCTAACGCAAGTTCAACGCATGGGTGGAGCCAGCCTTGCCTCGCTGTCTTGATAAGAGGATGATCGCTCCATATGAAGGCAGGTCGCGATGGCGAATGTGGCCTGCCCGTTTCCTAAATTATAGAGATTTCGGCCCGTGATGTCAAGGATATTACGCCCGAAAGACGAATTTTTGTTTTCAGGACTTTCGCTCGGCTTCGAGACCAGAGCCGTATCGATGCAGAGTGCGAGGAGCGCAGCGACGCGGCAATCCCCAGCCTTATAAACGCACGAAGCTCTCTCGGCACTCGAAAGGCTGGAGATGGCTTCGTCGCGCTCGCTCCTCGCGCACTGCATCGATGCTACACCCGAATAAATCATCATCGCTGCGGTCTGCCAGGAGCCATGTCCTTGTAGACTGCATCGATGGCGCATATCGATACCTGAGCGAATGCGCTGTATTTCCGGAAACCGAGAAGGGATTTTTCATCATGCCACCGGGCAGGCCGCCCGGCAGGAAAACGATTCAACAGACTATGCCAGCGACTCAACAGATTAGCATCCTCTTACTTCTCCTCTCTTTTGCAATTGCCTTTACCGCACAGCCCGCACGGGCGGAGGGGCCCATGTATATCGTGCCTGCCGATCAATGGACAAGCGGATGGGCCGGCAGCAGCGCCGCCATACAGCCGGAGAGCGCAGACCGGACGCCGGACGGGGAAAGGCCCGTCCGCGTTCTCCTGAACCGGCCCGGAGGGGAATCGCTGCCCGGCATGGCCCGCTCGTTTGCGCCTATGCCGCTGTCCGGGGATGTGGCCGTTTTCTGGTTCCGCGCCGACCGGCCCATCGCACGGCTTCAGGTGATCCTGACCGACCGCGACGGCGTGGGCGCGGAAACCGCGGTGGCCGACCTTCTGGGAGAGAAAGCCGTCGAGCCGGGCCGGTGGCATTATGCGGTCTGGCCTTTCCGCACCCACCCCGGCTGGGTGCGCTACAAACGAGGGCAGGTGGACTGGCAGGCCGTACAAAGCATCTCCTTCTATACCTGGCCGGATCAGCTCCAGCCGGAGGCAACCCTGGAGGTCGGGCCTTTGCAGACGATGACCTACGCCGCTCTGGAGGCCGTTTTCGAGAAAGACCCGGGACGGGCCGGACGGAACCGCCCGGTTCCCTGGCGCGTCCTCTCCGGCAGGCGAACCGACCGGATGATGCCCGACTACCACTGCCGCCGCGCCGCCGAAATGGCCGCCCGGCTCCGCGCCCTCTATCCGCCGGAGCGGTTCGTCAAAGAGGCTGACCGTATCCGCAAAGCGATGGCCGTCGCCTATATGATGCCCCCGGCCAACCGGACGCCCGAAGCCTCTCTTCAGCGAATCGTTGAGGTGGACGGCATCCGGATCGAGCATCAACTGCTGAAAATCAGAGAAGGAGTCTTCTCGACCGCTCTCGTTTTCCTGCCGCAGCCGGGCAAAGACGCAGGCGGCAGGCGAAACCCGGCCATCCTCATGCTGCCCGGCCACGGCGACCCCTCCTGGTCGCCTGCGGTTCAGAGCCGCTGCCTGTCTTTTGTCCGGCGCGGCTATGTGGTGATGCTGGTACAGCCTTTCGGCCAGACGGAGCGCGGGGAGATCTCCACATGGAACGAAACCCACGACGGCCAGGCCACGGCCTTTCTGATGACAACCGGCCAGAGCCTCCTGGGGCTGATCATGTCCGACCACATCGCCGAAACGAATTATCTCCTTTCCCGGAAGGACGTGGATCTCGGGCGCGTTGCCGTGACCGGCGTTTCGATGGGCGGGACCCACACCCTGTGGCTGATGGCTATCGATACCCGCCTCCGGGCCGGGGCTGCGGTGGCGGCGGCCCCTCTCTACCAGCCCGACCAGAGCCACCGGCACCACGGCCTCTGCGATCTGATGGTCGGAGCCTACCGGGCGGCGGATATGGAGACCATCAAGGCCCTGGCCGCCCCTCGCGCCCTTCTCCACATCCACCCCAGCACCGAGCGCCCTCTGACCGAGGAGGGGGCCAGGCTCTTTTTCGAGGGCTGGATCGGCAACGAGGAGGCGCTCGCCCGCTACCCTATGGAGGACCGGCAAATCGCCCGACTCCACCGCTTCGCCCATGAGGTTTACACCCTGCGCGGCGATCCCTCCGGCTACCGGGACCAGATTATCGAAGGCCCGCATGACTATACGCCCTCCATGCGCGAGGCTGCCGCAGGATGGTTCGCCGAACACCTGAAGGGAGAGCCTGTCACTCGGCCCGAGCCTGCCCTTTCCCCTCTTACCGACCGAGCGGAGGCCATCCGGACGCTGAATTTTTGGCCCGACGGCAAGCGCCCCCCGGAGGCACTCTCTCCCACCGCCTATGTCCAGCGCGAAACGGCCCGGCTCTGCGCCCGCCTGCCGAAGCCTCCTCAAAGCGCTGATGAATGGAAGAGCCTGTCCCGAAAGATGCGATCCGGCGTCCGGAAACGACTGGGGGCCGGCATCACCGCAGAGAAAAGGATCGAAGAGGTCGGAACGGCAAGAGCGGAAAAGGGAGCCGTCTATAAGTTGGTGGTCCGCCCGGAGCCGGGAATCGAGCTGCCGGCGCTTCTCTTTGCGCCGGAGGACGGGGCGGCCCCTGACGGGCGGCTGGTGGCGCTGCTCCATCCGGGCGGGATGGCGATACCGGCCAGTTCCAACGAGAGGCGGCAGTTGACCGGCCAGGGGGCCTGGGCGCTGTGCGCCGACCTGAGAGGGATGGGTGAAACGCGCTACGACCAGGAATCGGGCGGCTACCTGGGCTTTCGCGACCTGGATATCGGCATGGCCGCCCTGAAGCTGGGCGACACGCTCGCTGGCTACTGGGTCAAAGACCTGCTGGCCGTGATCGCGGCGGCCCGGAAAAAGATCGGTCGGAAGGTGGAGGTCACAGCCATCGGGGAGATGGAAACCGGCCTGGTGGCGGTCCTGGCTGCCGGACAGAGCCAGACGATCCGGGCCGTCGAAGCCCGCAAACTGCTGGCCTCCTGCCACAGCCCCCGTGGCTACGGCCTGCCCTTCGCCTACAGCGATGAGCATAACGACAAATCCGTACGCAGCCGCGCCCTGGGCGGCTACGGCAGCATCCTCCCCTGCATTCCGAGCCTTCTGCAAGTGGCCGACATCCCCCAACTGGCCGCCCTGGTCGCCCCTCGCCCGCTGGCAATCATGGATCCGCTGGACGCCAGCGGCAATCCCCTTCCTGAAGCCGAGATGCAGCGGGCTTTTATGTGGACAAAGCGGGTATACGAGGCATTGGACGCGGCGGAAAAGCTGGCGGTGGAAAAGGGGAGATAACCGTTCATACGCCTCTCACACACTGCATCGATCAATCGCATTCTCCCTTTACAAATCCCCGATCTCGACCGTATAGTCGTAAAACTGCTCTCCCTGGGACGGGGTTTTAGCGGCCCAGAAGCCTTGCGGGTCGACGACGCCTGAAGGGGCAGAGCAGGGAAGGTCGGTCGGGTGGCAGTTGTCTGCGGTGACGATCCAGAGGTTGCCAGCCCGCGCCCGCAATTGCAGGTTCGATTCATGATAATGCCAGGAAATGCGGGACAGATCGGTTCCGCCGCGCCCTCCGTTGACCGCGTGAAAGATTACCCGCGCCCCGAGCCGGGCGAGCTGCTGCGTCAGGTGGGTGTCCGGCCCGGGGGTGCAGGAAGGGTTGGCCCAGAGGTCGTTGCAGATCAGGCCGCCGACCGCAACGCCCTTCAGGGTAAATGTTTCGAGGGGTTTGACGGCATAGTGGTTGATCTCGCCCACGGGCGGGTCGGTTAGGGTCCCGCAGGTGAGGGTTTTGCTGTGAAAGCCCAGATAATGGCCCTCCGCGTTATAGAAGCGGATCTGGTTGTAGCACCTGCCGTCCGCCTCCACGTAACAGGTTCCCAACGCCAGGGCCAGACCCTCCCGGGCGGCCCGGGCGGTCACGGCTTTCAGGGCCGATGCGGCGGCGCGGGCATCGAACTCATGGGTGTAGCCGCTCAGGGACCCTTCCGGGGTCAGCAGGACATCGGCTCTGACGGAGACGGCATAATCGATGGCCCGGCCAACGGCTTCCGTATTGGCCTGCATATCGCCGGTTACCGGGATCTGAGCGCCCGCTATCTTCAATGTCTGCATAAGGTCTTCCCTCCGTCCGGTATCGGTTAAAGCGGCTCGCCCGCCAGCAGCCTGTGCTTTTGCTCCATATAGTAGCAGATATTGTCCCAGGAGACATCGGGGGGAACGGTATGGTCGACATGGGGGATGAAGCCGCCCTCTTCGACCAGAGGGGCCAGTTCCCTGAGGTGGGCATCGATATCGGAGCGCGATTTTGCCAGGATGCGCTTGTCCACCCCGCCCCACAGCCTCAGCGATTTGCCGAACTTTTTGCGGTATCGGATGGGGTCCACATTGTCCGAGGCCCGCTCCAGAGGCCAGAGGATATCGACCCCGGCATCCATCAGAAGGGGAACCAGCACTTCCGGGCTGCCGTCGCTGTCCAGAGCGATATAGCGGACGCCGTGCGATTTGAAGAACTCGATCACCCGCTTCAGGTGGGGATAGATAAAGGTCTTGAAGGTAGCGGGGCTGAGCAAGGGGCCGTTCTTCATGGCAAAGTCTTCATTAAAGGTGAAATAGTCCACATCGGTTTCGGCCAGGAGGGGCCTCGCGACCTCGATAGTATAATCGGCGAAGAATTCCATCATTTCGTGCATGAGATCCGGCTGGTCGTACCAGGCGTAGGAGACGTTTTCTGTGCCCATCCACTCCCGCGCCCTCCAGTAGAAGCCCGCAGCCGCGCAGTTGTGCCCCAGCACCAGCACATGCTCCCGCGCCCTCCAGCCGGGAACCAGCTTTTCCTGCCAGCCTTCCGGATAGCGTTCCGGAAGGCCGGGATCGTATCGCTTCTTCAGGGCGCGGAAATCCTCCGGGGTTTCTACCGGGAAGCGCAGATATTGATCCATGCACATCCGCCCGCCCCCGACCGTGCCGTCGATCAGGGCGCGGGTGACCATGCCGTTACCGTGCTGGATGATCTCATAGCGGTCGGTGCGCTCCAGGATTTTGCATTCGAACGGGGGGATCATCTGGAAGTAGAGGGGCGTATATTCCCTGCGGTCGAGCCTGAAATAAGGCTCGTCCACGAACCAGTTGAAGGCCAGCACTCCTTCGGGCATCTCCTCGGACTGCCACCGCTCCACGGTCTGCGGCCAGACGCCGAGTTCGTAGTTCGGAACATGATCCACCGGCTGGTATTCCATATTCGCCATAAACCGCTCTCGATTGGTCATAGGATCGTCTCCTGAGTGGATGTGAGTCGTAGACTCTTACTTCTCGCTGCTCGGAGAGATTCCTTCAAGAAAAGGATCCCTCCCTGCCGGGCCGAATTTCAAATAAACTCAAGGACGTCCGCTCGCCTGTCATGCCTGTCATGGCGAGGAGCGCAAGCGATGCGGCAATCTCCAGCCTGACGAATACGAAATAAGGCTTTACTCGTGGGCGCTATCCTGGAGATTGTTTCGTCGCTGCGCTCCTCGCCATGGCAGCGATGAGGTATCCCATGAATTTAGAAGACATCGGACCTATCGAACATATTCTGAAAGCCTTCCTTGCCGAAGCCCTTCCCGACGGCGGTATCGATGCCTCCAAAAGCCTCTGGCAAGAGCCTGGAACCGGCTCCGGGGCCGGAAGCGACCTCTTCCCCGGCAGGATCGATCCGCGCCACCTTCGCTTTGCCGTGGAAGCCTTTTACCGGGCCAGCCGGTCGACAGGCAAGAACGAATATCACACCGCCGCCGATGCCCATGTCCGTTTCATGGCGGACAGCATCCGCGAAGACCATCCGACCTGGGCCATGGGGAACGCTCTGGAGATGATCGGGCTGTTTCACTGGTATAACGCAAATTATAATCCGCAGGGCGCAGCATTGACCGAGGCGGCGAAGCGAATTGTCGGTTATGCCCGCAAGCGAAAAGTAACTGTCACTACCGCCGACGGTGTATCTTTCGAACATTTTCCGTGCGGTTATACTTTGGGAGAGGCCAAAGATGCCGGGTGGACGAACGATTTGAGCATGTTCGGCTCCGGCCTGATGTGGGCATACCACCTGACCAACGATGAAAGCATACTCCAGGAAGCGGCCAGCTTTGCCAACTATTTTGTCCAGCCCTGGAAAGCCAGAGATTCAGGGCCGCAAGGATACTGGCAGTGCGGCACGTGGCGGGAGGGCGTCGGCTCCTGGGTCATCGGCCCGGCCCATTATTCCGGCTTTGAAAGCACCGGCGCATATGCCGACAAGGCTTCCTGGGTTTTTTCCAGTGTCACCTGCATAGATTATCTGCTGAGGCTCTACCATTATCGACCTGGCCCGGCCTATCTCGACCGCTGCCTGCAAGCCGCCCGATGGGCTTTCGATCAGTGCCAGTTCGAGGACGGGAGCGTAGGGATGTGCGGGCGGGACGATAAGTGGCTGGGCTTTACCGGAGACGCCATTACCCAGGTCGCCATGCTCAAACCGCTGCTGAAGAGAAAGCCGGAGGAATTGCAGCCTCTTCTGGACGGAGCCGCCAAAGCCTGGCGATACCTGAATGGCCGGCTGCCCGAAGCCCGGATAGCGGATCACGGGGTCGAATGGATCCACCGCACTACCTCCATCGATCCCCTGGTCAATGTCGCGATGCTCTGGGCCAGCGCCGCCGTGGGCTGGCTGAACGGGAGGGAACTGTTCGGGCGCTGAGCAGGGGCCTGGGCTGACCTTCCAGAAAAGAGAGTGAAAGTCCACTCACCACTACGAAAGGATTGCCATGACCGGAAAGGAAAAAATCGAGGCCGCGCTTTCGGCGGAAGGAACGCCGGAGATTCCGGCGGTCATCTGTTATGAGGGCATCTATATCCGCGACCACTGGCCGCAGTTGACCGGCTGCCCGTGGTGGTATCAGCATTCGCCCGATATAGAGCGGCAGTTGGAGTGGCACCGGGACGTGATCGACCGGACAGACCAGGACTGGGTGGCGCTACCCGGGTTTTACTCCAGGGAGAGCCGACAGCACATCCGCATCGAGCCTCGCGCCGATGGGGTATACTCTATCGATACCCGCACAGGAGAGGCCTATCGCCTGACCGAGCCGCAGATTTCGGGCTGGTCGCCCGGGAGCGAGAACGCCTCGATCCACCCCGACACCCTGGCCCTCACACCCGATGAACTCGATGTCCACATTCCCGTCTCCGAGAATGACGATCCCTCCGAGTCCGTCCGGGGCGGCGGCGATCTCGTGAAGGCGCTCATGGACGAATACGGCCATCTCTTCCCCATCAGCTCCGTCGGCTCGCCCCTGTGGGGCTGCTACGGCCTCTGGGGGTTCGAGGGCATGATGACCCTGATCGCCTCCCGCCCCGATCTGGTGGAATATGCCTGCGGGCGGTTTCTGAGGCAGGTCCGCCAGACGGTGCGCCGGGCGGCGGCGATGGGGGCCAGAGGAATCTGGATCGAGGAATGCCTGACCGATATGATCAGCCCGGAGGCGTTCCGCAGGCTGAACGTTCCCTGTGTGCGGGCTATCACCGAGGAAATCCGGGCTGCCGGGATGAAGAGCGTCTACTACTACTGCGGCGACCCGGCGGGCAAGTGGGAGATGCTTCTGGATGTCGGAGCTGATGCCCTCTCCCTGGAGGAAAGCAAAAAGGGGTTCCGGATCGATATCGAGGAAGTGGCCGAAAGAGCCGGTGGCCGCTGTGCCATCCTGGGAAATCTGGATGCTATCGGGGCGCTTCAAGAGGGCAGCGAAAGCGATTTGAAGGCGGAAATCTCGCGCCAGATCGCTGCCGGGCGCAGGAACGGCAGCCGGTTCATCATGAGCCTGGGCAGCCCTGTCACCCCGGAAACCCCGGCGGATCGCGTGCGCCTTTACTGCGACCTGACGCATGAGCTGGGCGGAGCCGTTTAACTGTTGATATAGCGGATCAGCCGGGTCCGGTCAGGGGAGCTGATCTGCGTGAAACGCAGGCCCACCTCCCTTACCGCCTCATTGTTATAGACGATGCTCTGGTTGCGGACGATCTCCCCGTATACCCTGACCGGATTCTCCTGGGGGTAGATCGTCATTTCGATGGACATGGCGGAGCCTATGATATCGTCCTGCGGCGTGACCATCCGCATCCCGCCGATGCTGATATCCAGGCAACGTCCCTGCCCCTGCTGCCCGCCGTCGGTCTGGAAGAAAACCACAAGATCGCAGGACTTGCGCGGGGTAGCCCGGCGCATCAGGCGGCGGATATGCTTGGGTATCTGCAATGTTATCGAGCGCACCTGGTCAATGACGATACGGGTGTCGAAGCAGTAGATGGCATCGGCCCCCAGAATGCTCACACTCACCAGCGTATCCGGATAAATGACATACATGGGCCGGTTCAGGCCCAGCATGTTGATTGCGATCCCGCTCTGCCCCGCCTGGCGGATCGTTCCGAAAAGCGGCTGAGGCAACTGCGAAACCCGGATTTCGACCAGATTGGAGGGCTGAAAAATATCCATGCTGCTGTTTCCCGGTCAGGACGCAAAAATGGAAAGGCTTCTGTCCTGACAGTTATGGCCTCACTGCCCTGTGAGAGGCGTAGCGACTAATAGAGAAAGCAAATAAAGGTCGCACAATCCGTCCTGCGGAGCCTGCCCGCGTCGGTTCTTGGGCCGAGGGGTGTGAAGCTCGGACGCCGAGCGGTCGGGGGGCAGAGAGGCAAGGCCCCCCGC
>JADLDR010000083.1 GCA_020846535.1 Armatimonadota bacterium
AAGCGAAATCAACGGCAGCCGCTCTTCATCTTGAGCGATCCCCGGCCCTTTCCATGCAAAAGGACCGGTCCTATCGCCTTCAGCCGTGTCTTGAAAAAGAATGCCAAACTTTTGGATAGGTGCTTAGCCCTGAAATAATCAGGGAAGCTGGTATTCTGAAGAGCCTGTTTTTTCGAATGGCTTCTCTGCCCCTAAAGAATGCCTCCGGAACTGCCGATAATGGCTATTGATAGATCAAATCGGTCGAACGGTCGGCAGGAGGCCGACCGGGGCTTGTCCCTTCGGGGCGAAGCGAACTTATGGAGGAGAAACTACCATGTCCATGCGGATCAACACCAACACCACCTCGATCAACGCGCACAACAATCTCTTGCAAACTTCGGATTCGTTGTCGCGCTCCATCGAACGACTGTCCTCCGGCCTCAAGATCAACCGGTCTGCGGACGATCCGGCGGGCCTCGTGATTTCCGAAAACCTGCGCGCCCAGATCGGCGGCGTCACGCAGGCGATGGCGAACGCCAATGACGCCGTGAACCTGGTGAAAACGGCAGAAGGGGCGCTCTCCGAAGTCCATTCCCTTTTGCGGACGATGCGGACCCTGGCCCAACACGCCGCGAACACAGGCGTCAACGATCTGACGGCAATCCAGGCGGACCAGACGCAGATCAAATCCGCCATCGACAGCATCAACCGCATCGCCCAGCAGACCCAGTTCGGGACCAAGAAGCTGCTGGACGGAACCTCCGGCATCTCCGCTACGGTCACCAAAACCTCCGATGTGGCCGCGCTGTTTATCGGCGGTCAGGTGGGCGGCAACACTATCACCACGGCGGGCGCGATTACGCTGACCGTCACCCAGGCGGCTACCCGCTCTACCTATGTGGCCTCCAGGGCCTTCGGCAGCGGCGCGACAACGGCGATGGGAACCGGCGGAACGGTCGTCGTGAACGGCCAGTCGGTCTCTGTGCAGGCGAGCGATACGGCGCAAACGCTGATCAACAAGATCAACGATATCTCCAGCATCACCGGAGTTACCGCCAAACTGGACTCGTCCAACCATCTGGAACTCACCTCTATCAATTACGGTTCGAATTTCAAGATCGCCGTAACCGAAAGTGCGGACGGCATCATCAACACCACGGCTTCTACGCCGACTTCGAACACGGACGGCGTGGATGCACTGGCGACCGCCGTGATCGGCAGCACGACCGTCCAGTTCACCGGCGGCGTCGGGGCCAATGACTCCGGCCTGAAGATGAAGGATGCTTCCGGCAACAGCATTCTGCTGACCGAAACCGGGAACACGGCAGCCGTCACCGCCGAAGCTACGGCAGGAACGGCGCAGACCTCCGCCCTGGCTGCTGACGAAGTTCTTACCTTCAGCGGCAACCTTTTCGGAGGGACGAGCGTTTCCCTCGACCTGACGACAGGCGATACCCAGGCCGATATCATCGATGCGATCAACAGCAACGACTTGCTGAAAGAAAAGATCGTCGCATCGGCGGATTCTTCCGGCAATCTGGTGATCACCTCGAAGGAAGCGGGGCTGGCAGGCAACTTCTCGGTCGTTTCGGATGTGGCCGCCGCTGCGGACTCTACCGGAATCGGCACGACCCCGATAGCGGGCGGCGGGAGCGGTGGGAACAACACCGTCGGCTCCGTCAGCGCAGGCAGCCTTTCTTTCGCTATCGGCGCGAACGCCAACCAGTCCGAGAAGCTCTCCCTAGGGAATGTCCAGGCCTACCAGCTCGGGAACACGGTTGTCGCCAGCATGACCCTGGCGACCGTCGATGTCACGACTGCCACAGGCGCCAATGACGCCATCAAGATCATCGACGAGGCGATCAGCCAGGTATCGGGTCTCCGGGCGAATCTGGGAGCCTTCCAGAAGCAGACCCTGGAGAGCAACATGCGGTCACTCGGAATCGCCAAAGAGAACCTGTCGGCTTCCGAGTCCGCGGTTCGCGATACCGATATGGCGGCAGAGATGGTTTCCTTCACGCGGAGCCAGATTTTGATGCAGGCAGGCACCGCGATGCTGGCTCAAGCCAACTCCATGCCTCAGCAAGTACTCCAGCTCCTCCGCGGCTAATCTCTGAACGGCCCGGATTGAGCCTGGTATGACAGGGGCCGACCTGGCAATCCCAGGCCGGCCCTTTTCTTTAAAAGATGGAGGTGATCGGTATGGCGCGCATTGAGACCTCATTGACCGCCACCATGCCCGTGCCGGCGGATATACAAAAGAGATCCGACCTGCCGTCTCCGGAAGCTGTCCCGCCGACCCAAAGAGTCGATAAGGAGGCAACCAGAAAGGCCGCCCCGGAAGACGATCAGAGGCTTTTGCAGGAAGCCATCGGCAAAATGAACAACACCCTGGAGACCTTCGATGTCCAGGCCCAGTTTTCCATCGATGACCGCGCCAAAGAAGTGGTCGTCAAAATCATGAACACACGCACTCATGAGGTAATCCGTCAGATTCCTCCTGAGCATGTCCTGGAGATGGCCGCCAGCCTGAGAGAAAAGCTGGGCCTGCTGCTCGATCGGAAAATATAGGGAGCAAGAGCATGGGGAGCCTTTTCTCGGTTTCCGGACTGGCGTCCGGGATCGATACGGATGGCATCATTGAGAAAGCGATGGCCCTAGCCCGCCGCCCTGCCCTGCGGCTCCAGTCCCGCCAGGCGGATCTGACGACCCAGCTTGCCGCCTGGCAGGACTTCAACGCCAAACTCCTCAACTTGCAGGCCCAGGCCAACAACCTGAACACGGCTGCCGCTTTCAGCCCGATCAAGGCGGCCTCTTCCGACCAGGCCGTCGCCATCGCCACGGCCTCTTCGGAGGCCGTCCCCGGCACTTACAATATCGCGGTCAGCAAGCTGGCCCAATTTCACAAGATATCGTCAGGCGTCTATGCCGATCAGTCAAGCGCCCTGGGGCTGTCCGGGGAAATTCTCGTCAACGGGAAAAAGATCGGCCTGAGAGAAACAGACACTCTTGCCAACCTCCGCACCAAAATCAATGACACGAACGCCGGGGTGACGGCCTCCCTCCTGACCACCCAGCCCGGCGAGTACCGCCTGACCCTGACCAGCTCGGCCAGCGGCACGCCCGGAGCCATCCAGGTGGCCGATGTCGGATCAGGAACGCTCGCACAGGGCCTGGGATGGATCAACGGCTCCGTCTCACTAAAAAACAGTGTGGAAAAAGGGGCGGCTTCGGATCAATTTGCGGATAGCGCCACAGCGGTCGGCTCCCTCCTGGGGCTTTCCAGCCCGGCCAGCGGGACCATCCAGATCAACGGGACAGGCGTTGCGGTGGATATGGCTTCCGATTCCCTGACCGATATCGCCGCTCACATCAACGCCGCCGGGATCGCCGGGGTCAGCGCCTCGGTGGAGTCCGTCAGTGACGGCAGTTCAGTCACATACCGCCTCAAAATCACCGGAGCCGATACGCCCGTTCTCACAGATGACAGGAATATCCTGACCGGCCTGGGCGTCTTGAAAAACGACGCCGCGAACCAACTGACCGCCGCGCAGGACGCTCTCTTTACGGTCGACGGCCTGTGGGCCTCCAAGAGTTCCAATACGGTCAGCGATTTGATTCCCGGAGTGACCCTCACCCTCCTTGCGGCGGATGCCGCCAATCCGAAGACCGCCACCTTATCTTTTGAGCGTGATGTTGCGGGGATCAAGTCTGCTGTCAACAACTTCGTGGACAGCTACAATACGGCCATCGGGTTCATCAAAGACCAGTTCACCTTCGACAGCGAAACGATGGAAAACGGCGTGCTGTTCGGGGACTACACCTTGCAGGGCATCCAGACCGACCTCGTGGAAGCCGTTTCTGAGACCGTGGACGGGCTGCCCGCCTCGATGAGTATGCTGTCCCAGGCCGGCATCACCCTGGATCAGAACAACCGCCTGGTGGTCAATGACGCCAAGCTGACTCAGGCTCTGAACACCGACCCAAATGGGGTCATGGAGCTTTTCCGGACAGGCGGGACAACCACCGATTCTCAGGTGACCTTTCTATCAGCCACCGACAAGACCAAGCCGTCGGCCAATGCACCCTATTCGGTCTATATCACCCAGGCGGCCCAGCAATCTTCTGCCGCATCGGGGACGGCGCAAACGTCGGCGAGTGCCTCTGCGGAAAAACTCACGTTCAGCGGCCTCCTGTTCGGCAGCGCCACCCGGGAAATCACCCTGAAGGCCGGCAATAGTCTGGATGACAGCATCGCCCAGATCAATGCCGACGCTACCCTGAACCGCGACCTTATCGCCTCCAAAAGCGCGGAGGGCAATCTGGTCATCTCGTCTCGGCAAGCGGGTTCGGCCTATTCCTTCAAAGTCGTTTCCGACCAGGCGGCCAGCGCGGACAATAGCGGCATCGGTAATGTCCAGGTTACGGCACAAGGGCTGGATGTGGCGGGAACCATCAACGGAGAGGCGGCGACCGGAACCGGGCAAATCCTTGTCGGCAACTCCGGAAACTCCAACACCGCGGGCCTGGCGATCCGGATAGCGGCCACGACCGCCGGAGACCACGGCACAATCGCATTGACGCAGGGAATCGGGGCGCAAGTGGGCGGCCTGGTCAAATCGCTAACCGATTTGACCGCCGGCGCTCTGGCGAACGCCCAGAGCGGCGTCCTGAGCCAGATCGATGATATCAAAACCCGCGTCACCGATATGGAAGCACTGCTTACCGTCCAGGAAGAACGGATGCGGGAGCAATTTCTGATGATGGAGTCGACCCTGTCCAAATTACAGTCTCAGGGCCAATGGCTCAGCTCCCAGATTTCCCAGATGACGGGCAGCAGTAGCAGCAAAAAATAAATCTGAAGATACCCTCGTCATCTACCGATACCGGAATGGAGAAACATCTTCTCCACCCCCCGGTCCAGCATCAGGGTTATGTAAGGGCGGGTCTCAAACCCGCCCTTCACCATCTGATTTTCAATGAATGAAGGAGATCTTCATGGCCGGTTTCAACCCCTACCAGCAGTATCAGCGCACCCAGATCGATACCGCCAGCCCCGGCAAGCTGATCCTGATGCTTTACGACGGGGCGATTCGCTTCTCAAACGCGGCCCGGAGCGCGATGGAGCGTGGAGACCTCTACCAGAAAAGCTACAATCTCATGAAAGCCCAAAGCATCCTGGGAGAGTTGATGTCCTGCCTGAATATGAAGGCCGGGGGCCAGATCGCAGCCAACCTTTTCGCCATCTACTCTTACCTCTTCGACCGCCTGACCGAAGCGAGCCTCAACGACGATATCGTCCCTCTCAGCCAGGCGATCTCCCACCTGAACGAACTCCGCGAAGCCTGGGCCGAGGCCGAGAAAATCTACCAGTCACAGCGCAATCAGGCTCCTGCCGAGCAGGGAATGGCGCTGGTCGGATGAGCGGCCTCTTTTTGGATCTTTGCCGCGACTGGCTGGACTGCTGCCGGGCGCAGGCGGAGGCGTTGGGCCGCAGCGATTGGGAATCGCTTGCCCGGATAGCGACCCGGAAAGAGGAACTGCAAGCTCAACTGGAAACCTCCGACATTCCGGGCGACGAAACGCCGCAGAAGGAAAGGGCTCTTCGCTTATTGGAGGAAGCCTGCGCTCTGGAAACGGAGACCCGGAACCGGCTCGATGAACGGATGAAATTACTGGCGCAGCGGATGAGGTCGCTTCACTGCCAGCGAAACGCCCGGAGAAGCTATCGTCAGGTGCCTGCCGGGAATAGCCCTCGCTATATGGATAAAAGGCGATAAAAAAGCCCCTCTCAAAAGAGAGGGGCTTTTCGCTTGATATACGCTACCGGAGAATAAGCTGCATGATGCGGAAGGCCAGGGCCGCATTGGTGATCGGACGTAGCGCCTGGTCGAAGGTAGACCACTTGTCCTTGATCTTCTGGGCCATAACCTTTGTGGGCACGAAGATGATATCTCCGGTTCCGACCTGGCGCACCTGCTTGATCGGCTGGATATGGCCGTTGGCCCGGATGACCAGGATGCGTTCCGGAGCCGCGTCGGGCGCGTAGCCTCCGGCGTTATTCACATAATAATCGACTTTCTGCCCCGGCACATGAAGCAGCGAGGAAGGCTGCACGACCGCTCCCTCCACCGCTACCGTAATGGGCTTGGTCGGGATCGTGATCTTATCCCCTTCCGCCAGAACCACATCGTCCGAGCTGCCTTTCTCCTTGAGGGCTTTGTTCATATTGACCACCACACGCCCGGCAGGCAGCAGATCCGTATCGACCAGGGGCCGCGCTCTGGACACCAGTTCGGACGCCGATATGCCCTGGATGATCGTTCCGGCAGCCTGCTGGGGTTGGGGCGTATTGTTGGTGGTTGTTCCAGGGATGGTAATGCCTGCATTGGACGTTCCCGATGTGGCGGAAAGAACCTGAATCTTTTCGATCTCCGCCTGGGCTGCTCTCCGCTTATACTCGTCCTCATTGACGATTCTGAGGATCTGGGCAATCAGGCTTGCCGTTTTGCGCTGGGTGTCCGAAACGAGCAGGTTCGGGTTGCGCTGGAATTCGATGCCTTCCGGAAATGCGTCGCCCCTGAGGCCGCCGGCCCGTTCGATGAGGTCGCTCAGCCTATCCTCGCGGCTTTTCAACGGATAGAAACCCGGCACTTTGACCGCGCCCCTGAGTTCAATCATCATCGGGGTCTCGATGAATTCGCCCCGCTCGCGCACGTAGACCTGATCCTGGTTTTGCAGCACGATATTCTGGCTTTCGTCTTGCTTGTTCCAGACCGCCTCCAGGTCGGCGTTGATCACCTGAGTCGAGCTGTCCTGTCCGGCCCTGGCAATTTCGATTTTCGAATAAGAGGCCGGAAGCGGTCCACCTGCCACCATCAGGAGGTCGCGCAGGCGCATCCCATCAGGACGCTCGTATATACCGGGCTTCAGGACCGACCCGTGAATGTTGACGAACTGGGACACATTGCGCCGCACCACCTCGCGCTGGGAATAGACAATCACCCGATCCCAGCGAATAATCTTCAGGTTGTGTTCCGGGTCTCCGGCCATCGCCTTATCGAGATTGAACGGCAGCAGCTTCAGAGTCTCGTCATTTTCCAGCCGGTATATATCGGCGCGGTCGGGATAGGCGTCCCCCATCAGCCCTTCCGCAGCGCGCACCAGGTCGGCCACCGTCATCCCTTCAATGAGACCGTATGACCCCGGGCGCGAAACCGGCCCCTCGATATTGACCATATTCATCCGGTAGGGTTTGAGTTCCAGAGCCTGGATATAGTCCCCGTCATATATCGGAGGGTTAGCCCTGTCGGGGGCTGAGGAAGAAAGATCGACATCGATCAGCATATGCTGCTGGTTGGGCTTGACGGTATCGACCACAACCCGGCGGTTGAGTGCGGTGGGCAGCAGCCCTCCCGCCATCGCCAGGACATCCTGAAGCCGTTCCCCGCCCTTCAGTTCGTAAAGGGCCGCCCGTTTGACCTCACCGGCTATCGAGACGGTCGGCCCCACCAGCGGAATGAAAATGGCGTCTCCCGGCTGCAACTCGATGTCCTGACTACTCTCCCCTTTCAGCAGATAACGATAGAAATCGAGATGGATCACCTTCTGCCCGCGCTTGAGCTGGATGTCGCGGAGGGTTCCCCGGTCGCTGGGGCCGCCTGCCGCATAGAGAACGTTGAACAGCGTGGCGGTCGCCGGGACCTGGTAGCTGCCCGGAGCGAACGCCTCCCCATTGATCTGCACCAGCATCTGCCGGAGCGCCTGCAAAGCCACGCTGATCTGCACGTTCCGGAACATGCGGAGCATGTGCGCCCGCACCATCCGCTCGAACTGGGAGAGCGTCTGGCCGCGTACGGAGAGCCGCGTCCCCATGGGCAGGACAATCTCACCCTGGGGATCCACTTTGATTTGCGCTTCCCGGACCTCCATCGTGGGACTCCAGTAGCGGAGAATGATCACATCTCCCGGTCCCAACTGGTATCGCTCCGGAATCAGCCCGGCGCTGGATATCGCTACCGGAAGCTCCTGGGGCCCGGTCATCTGGTTGAGGTTTTGGGGCAACATGCCTCCCTCGGCCCCCGGAGCCACCCCTGCGCCAACCGCCGGCTGAGGCTGGACGCCTGTTGTTTCCGCGCCAGGGGGAGTTGTTATCCCTCCCGAAACCGGGGCGGTCCCGGGAGTCGGCACGGTCCCGTCCGTTGCAGGAGTCTGAGGCAGCGTCATGGTGGAGGTTCCTGTTGCCAAAGGCACCAAAGGAGTGCCTTGAGTCACCGGAACTGAAGCTCCTTGCGCTTGTGGAACGGCTGCTGCGCCTGACAGGCTGCTCGGAACAGGAAGCCCCCGCAGCCGCATCAGCCGCACGCGGCCCGGCATAAAGAAATCATAACCGAACCGGGGGAGAGCCTGGCGGGCAAGGCCCGATAAGGTCAGATTTCGGATACCCAGAGGTGAAACCTGGTTCGGTTCCTTCTCTGGCCCCGTTGCTCCAGCCAGTGCAGCCGGAGGAACTACCGGCTGCCCGTTCCCGCCCGGCTGCCCCGGCTGGACAGTCGGCGCGGGTGGAACCGGCTGTCCCGGTTGAGGGCCGGGTTGCGCCGGCTGATTGGGCTGCGGCGCAGGGCCCTGCCCGCCCGGCTGCTGGCTGAAAACAGCCATCGGTATCAAAATCGCTATGAATGCAAGAATCGCAGGCCATCGATGCCCTATAAACGATTGCATGTAAACGCGAACTCCTTTCGGCTGGACTGCATTGAATGGCATATCGCTGGCTCAGTATATCACAGAGCCGCAGGGGTTGTCAAAACTTTCCCGATCTTGTTTCGGCCAGGGCGGATAGATAAAGTTTTCAGGTAAATTTACCGATAATCAATTATAGAAGAATACGCCTGTCGTTCAGGCCCGAACTCGACATTTTCTTTCAACGAAGGTGGAGAAAATCATGAAACCGAAAGTGCAGGAAATCGTAATGGGTGCCCGGAGCTTCGAGATAACCCGGCAGGGCTACAATACCGTTCAGGTCGAAGAGTTTCTCGCCGAGGCCCGCGAAGACCTTTACACCCTGGAAGCCGAAAACCACAAGCTGCGGGAGACCGCCCAGGGCTTCCAGGAGGATATGGAACGATACCGCGAGCGCGAATACGCCATCGGCCAGGCCCTGGTGATGGCCCACAAGAACGCCGAAGATATCGTCAACGACGCCAAGCAAAAGGCGGCGTGCCTGCTGACTGAAGCCCAGTCCGGATTGCAGGCTCAGGTGGACACCCTGCGCCAGGAGGCCGGGTTGCTGGAAAGTCAGGTGGACGCTCTTCGCCAGGAATACAGGGCCGTCCAGGAGAAACACGCTGCCGCGCTCGGAGAGCATATCCGCATTTTCGAATCCGTTCTGACCTCATTGAAAACCGAGCAGGACGCCTATCTGTCCGAGGCGCAGGCGCTTCCCGAACCGGAAATCCCGATGCCGGAAGACGCTTTCTCCCCGGCGGGTGACTCTCCCCTCGATCACGATTTCGAAACCCAGGCGGCATAGAGGGTTTTAAAAGAGTAAGTCTCAGTACTAGATATCACCCAAATTGCTCTACCATATATGTAGGGGCGCGGTGGGTTGCGCCCCATGTGTATCCAGATAAGGCTGTCTGTCCCGCGGGGGCGGGGTTGGGGACTTTGATAGACCGTTCCCTAACCCCCCGGCCCCCTTCCCGAAACGGGCAGGGGGAGAGATGATCCCTCAAGCACCGCACACTCTGTCCCCCTTTCCCCGATTCGGGGAGAGGGGCCAGGGGAGAGCGGTCACCCCTCCCCCAGGAGCGGAGGATCTTTCCCCTTCTCTGGATCGCGATGGGGTGCGATGAATCGCGCCCCTACCGTTTCTTCTCCAACGCCTCTATCGCTTCCTCTTGCATCCGCTTCGCTCTCTTGATCGCCTCCATCCCTATTTGGCAGGTTTCCGGATTGCTGTGGTTGCCCGGCCCGCCTTCCGTATAGCGAGGGAAAACGGCCAGAAAATCGCGGTAGGCGGCAGCTTCCTCCCTATAGGCCAGAGCCGCCGCCTGAAGCAAAGAGTTATTCGGCCCCGCAGCCTTTTCCGCCAAAAGGGCAGCCGCTGTTTCGCGTTTCTCCATCAGTAAGGCCGCGGTATCCGCGCCAGCGTACTGGGCGATGTCCCCGCTTTCCAGGGACTTGATCCAGTAGCCCAGTGCGCGTAAGCCCATCCGCGGGTCTTCACTCTGGCGGGCGTGGCGAACTGCGGATTGCAGGGCCAGCCGCCAGAGGGAGGCATCCTCCTCTAATCGGAATGGCGAGAACAGGCCGACCCAGAAATCGCCGTTCGACTGGCCCGGCGCGTCACAGCGCGTACGGAACTCCCCGGCAGCCGCGTGGAAGAGGGCGTATTCCCGTTTCGGGCGGTCATAACCCCGGATCAGGCTGTAGCCATAAGCGGACAGGCCGCGCATCGCCTGTCGGGAACTCATCATCCGCCATCCTATAGCCGGTATCCCCTGTTCGATAGAGGCGCAGACCGCTTCCCAGGCCGCCTCCTGTGTCACCTCGATATCGCCTGACACGCTCTCCGCTGTGAACGCCCGGAATGCGAATCCCAGCCTTTGGAATAAATCGCCCAGCTTATTCGGGCGCAGGGCATCGCTGTGCCCGGTCTCCAGGCGCGGAGCAACATCGGTGCGGAAGAGGTCGCCGGTGAGGGTACGGGTGAAAGCAAGCGTCCAGCCGGTTTTTAGGGTGCGAAACAGGGGATGCAGGGCCAGCGAAAGGGTGTTTCCCTTGAGGCCGCCTCCGGTTTCGACAGGCAGTGTTTTTTCGGTCTCGGCAGTCATGATATCTCCCTAGAATATGGACATCACGCTCTCTTTCCGGTTCAACGATACGGCCGATAACGCGATTCAGGGGCCTTCCGGATGGTCGGAGGCTTCGTCAAGGCAACGTCACATTAATTTCATTGACAAAGGCTGTCTGTTCTGAGTATACTTGAACCAGATATTTAATGTAGTCCCCCTAGTTTTATTTCTCCTAATGTGAGCAGTGGGGGAGACCGTCCGACGGCCTCCTTTCAAAAATGCAGGAGGTGTAATTGCATGGCTGTTGCCATTCACATTGAGGGGCTGACCAAAGTTTTCGAGGTCGGGAAAAGTCAGGTCACCGCAGTCGACCATCTGAGCCTGGACGTGGATGAGGGCGAGATTTTCGGGTTCCTGGGGCCGAACGGAGCCGGAAAGACCACCACCATCAAGATGCTGCTGGGCCTCATCTTTCCGACCGCAGGAAGCGCCACCATTTTAGGTAAGGACATCGGCGATATCCAGGTCAAGCGGGAGATCAGCTACCTTCCGGAAAGCCCCTATTTCTACGACCATCTGACAGGTCGCGAGCTGCTGGATTTCTACGGACGTTTGTTCGGGCTGTCGGCCCAGGTATTGAAACAGAGAACCGACGAACTGCTCGAACTGGTGGGTCTGGCCGATGCGGGCGGAAAGTCCCTGCGCCAATACTCCAAGGGAATGATGCAGCGCATCGGGATCGCCCAGGCGCTGGTCAATGACCCCAAGATCCTCTTCCTGGATGAGCCGACCTCCGGGCTGGACGCCATCGCCCGCATCGAGGTGCGGCGGATCATCCAGCGGCTGAAGGAGCAGGGGGGCAAGACGGTCTTCCTCAGCTCCCACCAACTGCTGGAGGTGGAGCTTGTCTGCGACCGGGTTTCTATCATGAACCGGGGCAAACTGGTGCGCGTGGGGAATGTCGAGCAACTGCTGGTGGGCAGCGATATGGAGATCATCGGGGAAGGCATCCCTGAAGAAGGGCTGGCCCGGATTCGCACCCTGATTCCCGATGCCCGCACGCAGAACGGGCGGCTGACCGCCGTCCACAGCGATGAGGAGATCATCGGGCAGATCATCGATATCATCCGCGCCCACAAAGGGCACATCATTTCCCTGACGCCCCAGCGCCGGACGCTGGAGGATCTCTTCGTTCAGACCTTCAAGGAGGAGGTTAGAGCATGAATGCCTGGGTGATTGCCAAAACGACCACCGGGGAAGCCCTTCGCAAGAAGGTACTCAACGTCTTTCTCCTGGTGGCGATGGTCATGATCGTGCTGTCCGTTGTGTTCGCCTTCTTCACGCCCAGAGAAGAGATTACCATCGTCCGCAGCATGTCCTTCGGGGCCATCGTGATCTTCGGGGTGCTGATCTCGGTCATTATGAGCATCAGCCTCATCCCCAACGAGATGGAAAAACGTACCATCTATACCCTCCTCGCCAAGCCGGTGAGAAGGTGGGAGTTCATTGTCGGCAAGTTTTTAGGGGCCGCAATGACGATCTTCATCAATGTCGCCCTGATGTGCGTGGTGTTCGTGATACTGGTCGCCATCAAGACCCATGCGATCCAGTGGGATATCTTCCTGGGCGTCCTGCTGATCTATTTCGGGCTGATCCTGCTGGCCGCCATCGCCATCTTCTTTTCGGTGGTGCTGACGCCCAACATCAATGTGGCGCTGACGCTCTCCATCTATATCATCGGGAACCTGTCGGAGTATACGGCGGCAATGGCGCGGGGTGCCATCCACCGGGAGCAGAACCAGGTTCTGAGCTATTTCATCTGGGCCTTGCACTACATGGTTCCGAACTTCGGGAATTTCAACATTCAGCATGGGATCATCCACCCGGAGGTGGGGGTCGGGCTGGCGTTCGTGCTGCCCTATACGGCGAAGGTGATCATCTATGCTATCGCCTATATCGCTGTGCTGCTGCTGATCGCTATTTTGCTCTTTGACAAGCGGGAACTGTGAGGAGGAACTCATGTCCACTTTGAGTCCGGGTCAGAAAACGACGATAGCCGTCGTCCTGATCTGCCTCGTCCTGCTCGTGGTAGGAATGCAGTATATGATCGACCCGGCCCGCCCGACCTTCCGCGGGGGCGGCGGCGTGCCGAGTGTGAGCGAGATTTCGGTCGGCCTCCTGGGAGCCGTCCTTTCGGGGTTCCGCGAGGTGGTGGCCGGCCTGCTGTGGGTCAAAACGGACGACTATTTCCACGAGGGCAAGTATTCCGCCATGGTGCCCCTCTGCTATATCATCGTCTTCCTGGATCCGCATCAGATCGATGTGTTCTCTACCGGAGCCTGGCATTTCGCCTATAACTTTACCGACAAAAACGAGCTATCCGACCGCCGCTTTATCCCCACCGCCGTTTCGTTCCTGGAGCGAGGGGTGACGGCCAATCCGAAGGTCTACGACCTCTATGCCGAACTCGGCTGGATGTACCTGGACAAGATCAAAAATTACCAGAAGGCCGTCGAGTGGTTTGAGAAGGCCCGGCAAATCCCCGACCACCCTGCCCATGTGGACAGGAACCTGGCCCACGCCTATGAAAAAGCAGGAAATGTCGATAAGGCTGTGGAAGTGTGGAAAGAGGTAGTCGCAGAGGCCAAGAGAAAGTTCGACACAGATCCGAAAAATTACGCCCTGGGAGTCGACTACGGGGTTTCCAAACACAACCTGGATATCACGCTGGCCCGCCAGGTCATGCGAAAAGATCTGTGGAAAAAACCCAAGCAGGCCAACTTGCAGGTGAGGTGGAAGAAGCTTAAGCCCAGGGTGCTTCTGGTGGAAGGCAAGATCAACCTGCCTCCGGCTACCCGCCTGGACGTGATCCTCAAAGACAAAAACTATGACGAGGAACTCCAGAAGTCCTTCGCCTGGCGGATCGATAACTCCACCATGTATTTCAACAGCGTCCAGATCCGGGAGGACGGAACCTTCTCTGTGAGGGTGGATATGGACGCCAATCCCCAGATCTACCGGCTGCAAAGCGAGGAATATGAACTGCAAGTGATCTTCAACACCCGGGCCGCCGCTGTGCAGGTGCAGGATCTCACCGGTTGGAACGGGGAAGGGTTTGTGGATCCGAAATATCAGGACGACAGCCTGGGATACCGGCGTCTGGTTTTCCGCACGACTTTGAAGAAAAGCGATATCGTTTAACCTGTGTTTCAGTTTGATCGTGCTAGACGGGGAGCTAGCGGTGCCCTGCACCCGCAATCCGCTACAGCGGGGTTGAATTCCCGTCCGAGGTGCCGTTCTGTCGGGGTCTGGCCGGTATGCGCGGTGTTGATGGTTGGGACCTGTGCAGCGTGGAACCGGTGAACCCCGTCAGGTCCGGAAGGAAGCAGCGGTAAATCGTCTTTCGCGTGTGCCGCAGTCCACCTGGCCGGAGCGAGCGGTGCCGGTTTCGCCCGGGAGGGCGGTATCGACGGCGGGTGCACGATCAAAATCATCTGCTGAGTCCAGGAGTCCGCAACACCTTCAGAAGGGAGCGGGAGGAAAATCCACCGCCCGGTTCCCTCTCCCAGAGGGCGGACCCCTGGACTCTTCAATGCATTATGAGCTACCTGACCCTATATCGCAAATACCGGTCCCAGACTTTCGATGAGGTGCTGGGACAGGATCATGTGGTTCGCACCCTCCGGAACGCCATCCAGCAGGGGCGAATCGCCCACGCCTACCTGTTCTGCGGCACCCGGGGAACAGGCAAAACCACCACCGCCCGCCTGCTGGCAAAGGCCCTGAACTGCGAGCAGGGGCCGACCCTCACCCCCTGCAACGAGTGCGAGATGTGCCGGAAAATCGCCGGCGGCACGGCGGTCGATGTGGCGGAGATCGACGCCGCCTCCAACCGCGGCATCGAACACATGCGGGACCTCCGCGAAAAAGTCAAACTGGCCCCGATGGAGGGTCGGTACAAGATATATATCATCGATGAGGCCCACCAGCTTACCGGAGACGCCAAAGACGCCTTCCTGAAGACCCTGGAAGAGCCGCCCGCCCACGTCATTTTTATCCTCGCCACCACCGAAGCCCACGCCATGCCGATCACCATCCTCTCGCGCTGCCAGAGGTTCGATTTTCACCGGGGAACCACGGCGGAGATCGGGGATCTGCTGCGCCGCGTGGTGCAGGAGGAGGGCCGGGAGATCGAGGATGCGGCGGTCAACCTCGTCGCCCGCAATGCGGGCGGTTCATGGCGCGATTCTCTCAGTCTGCTGGAACAAATCCTGGCCTATGGTGATAAGAAGATTACGGTGGACGATGTGGCCGGGGTGCTGGGGACGGTGGACCAGGAAGTTCTCTTCAAGGCCGCCGATGTCATTGCCGGCGGGAAGCCTTCCGAGGCGTTCGGGACGGTGGCCGATCTGCTGATGGAAGGGAAAGACCTGCGCCAGCTTCTCGAAAGCCTGGCGCTCCATTTCCGGGATATTCTGGTGCTGGCGGTCGGCGGGAGCGCGGAGCAACTGGCAGCCTCCTATGCCGATACCTTTGCCCGGATGGAGGCTCAGGCCGCCCGGTTCACCGTCCAGGGCGCTCAGGCCATCATTCAGACCTTTGCCGAAGCTGAACGGGAGATGCGCTTCAATGACCAGCACCGCCTGCTTTTCGAGATGGCGATGCTGAAGGCGATGCGCGAAGCCGGGTCAACGCATCTTCCTGCCGCCGCGCCTCAACTGGAAACGTGCCCGGCCCGCGAACCGGAGACCCGAGAGACGCCGCACGCGCGGCCTGCCCATATGTCGGCGGAGAAACCCGCTGCCGACGCGGGCAGCCGCACCGAGCGGGCGGCCCCGACCCAATCCGAGCCTGTTCGTCCGAAAGAGCCGGAGCCTGCCCCAGCGTCGGAAGCGGCCCCGGTTGGCGCGCTCTCGGTTTCACTGGATCAGGTGCGGCGGGTGTGGAATACCGTGCTGGAACTGGTCAAAAAGCAAAAGGGCCCGAATCTCTCGGCCTGTCTGCGTGAAGGCCAACTTATCAGGATCGAGGACTGCACCCTGGTAGTCGCTTTCCCTTATCCTTTCCACAAGGCGAGGGTGGAGGAGCCGAATAACCGGCGGGTGATCGAGGAGGTCTTACGTAGCGCCCTGTCCAGCGTCCCTTTAAGGCTCCGGTGCGAACTCAAGGACGACAGCGAGGGTGGGGGAGGCGGCAGAGGGACAGGCAAGCCCGCGCCGCCGCAGGACAGCCCCCGTTCGAGCGATCCCCTTCCCGGTCTGACGGAGACGCCCCGGCAGATCGTCATGGCGGTCCCGGATGAAGCGCCGCCGGAAAACCGGGCGGGTGAAGACGATACATTGAAGGACGTTCTGACCCTGTTCAACGGCAAGATCGTCCAGGACGGCTCTTAAGGAAAGGAACTTTTATGTCCAAGCAATTCGGAGGAATGGGCGGCCTGAATCAGTTGATGAAACAGGCCCAAAAAGCCGCCGAGCAGATTCAGAAGATCCAGGATCAACTGGCAGAGGAGCGCATCGAAGCCAGCTCCGGGGGCGGCATGGTGACGGCTGTGGTGACCGGAGACGGCCACCTGATGGAAATCCGCATCTCTCCCGATGCGGTCGACCCGGACGATGTGGAAATGCTGCAAGACCTGGTGGTCACTGCCGTCAGGGAAGGGCTGGAGCAGTCGGAAAAGCTCCGCGAATCGCGCCTCAAATCGGTCACCGGGGGGATGGGGCTGCCGGGAATGAACATGCCGGGGCTGTTCTAAATGTATTATGCGAAGCCTTTAGCCAGGCTGGTGGCGGAACTGGAAAAGCTGCCGGGGGTCGGGCCGAAGACGGCTCAGCGGCTCGCCTTCTACCTTCTCAGAATTCCGAAGGAGGAGGCGAACGCGCTGGCCCAGGCCATCCAGGAGGTAAAGGACCGCATCTTCTTCTGCAAGGTCTGCTTCAATTTCACCGATCAGGATCTTTGCGAGATCTGCCGCGACAGCCGGCGCGACCGCTCCGTCATCTGCGTGGTGGCCGAGCCTCGGGACATGATCGCCATGGAGCGCACCAACGAATACAAGGGCCTCTACCATGTCCTCCAGGGCGTGATTTCCCCGATGGACGGCATCGCCCCGGAAATGCTGAAGATCAAGGAGCTGCTGGCCCGGCTGCGCGAGGGTAAAGTCAAGGAGGTCATCATTGCCACCAACCCGACCGTGGAGGGAGACGCCACGGCCATGTACCTCTCTCAGCTCCTCAAGCCCCTGGGCCTGCGCGTCAGCCAGATCGCACACGGCGTACCCATCGGCGGCGACCTGGATTACGCGGACCAGGCGACCCTGATCAATGCCCTGAAATGGCGGCGGCAGATGTGAGTGAATAAGGGGTCATAACGCTGCTATCAAAGTGGGGCAGACACACAGGTCTGCCCCTACAGTTTTCCCGGCGCTATCTTTCTTTTTGCAAGAACATCCACCACTGGGGATCGAACCCTTCGAAGACGACCTCCTGGCACGGCAAGCCGGATTCCTGCATCCACCGGCGGGTCAGGGGGATCATATCGTGGAAAAGCCGGGCGGGAAACTCCGGATTCTTCCGGTGGCCGTCCCAGGTGAAGTGGTCGAAGATCAGCCAGCCGCCCGGTTCGGTCACTGCCAGAGCGGCCTTGATGCAGGCCAGAAGCTCCGGCTTGCCCTTTTCCCAGCGGCCCCCTCCGGCGACCTCGGCCAGCCAGGAAATCATCGTCATCTCATGGGGCCACCAGTCCACAGTGCGCGTATCGATCCCCCTGGGTTCAGCGACGGCTGTTTGCAGGATATCGTTGACCGCATGGTGGAAAGCTACCGCATTGAGCGAACCGGGCTGGAACCTCTCGCCCACACGGATAGCGTTCTCTTCGATAATCTCAGCCTCCACCGGCAGATGGGCTACCTCATCCTTGAACTGCGCCGTCAGAGGCCGGTTGAGGTTGATGCCGGTGTAGCGGCCCCTGTTTTGAGTGTGAAGATAGAGCGCAATGAGGGCAGGCGGGCTTCCGCCGGCGCAGACCTCCAGAAGCCGGGCGTCTTCTGGAAGCCCCACCGCCCGGTACGCGCTAAGCCACTGGAGGGTCAGCACAGCAAAGGACAGCCGCTTCGGATGCGGTAGGCTGGCTATCGGCATGGGCCGCGCCTCCTCCTCTTGTAGAACGGTCACAAGCTCATCATCGGACAGAGCGGCGATCTCCTGACGGAAGTCCTCCCGCCAGGCGCGATCCCACAGGCCGCTTCGCAAACCCTCGAACATTTCCTGAACCGTAATCAAATTGAGCCTCCGTTTGTGCAGCGATGCAGTCCGCGAGGAGCGAAAGCTCCGAAACCATCTCCGGCCTCATATAAGCATGAAGCTATCCGGATGCTTGAGAACTTAGAGGCCGCTTGGCTTCGCTGTCAGGCCGCATCGCTGGATATATTCTCCGAGAAGGGTCTATATACTTCCCAGAGGCTGGCATGAGCAACCCCCCAACCCCAGGCAAGGGTAGGTAAGGATCGCGAGAGTTGCCCAGCGCATCGAAATCTGTCCCAATAACATAACCATATAACGGGCTATGGAGGCAGAGGATGCGCTGGCCGAAAGTATTGTATCAGATGCAAGGGGCGATTGCCCAGCACTCGGGGTATTTATGGCCTGCTGTGCGCCGTTGCTGCGGTGGGGGCTGTCCTGGGGGCCGGGGGAGACCCTGGCGCTGGCGGTGGACACGGCGATCCATACGGGTTGAAGGGGATCCCCCGCACCCGGCAAGCTCAAATATAGAGGAATTTTCGGCGCTTTTATCGAATCGAGGAATACGTTATTGATAAGAATGAAACAAGGGCGTTTTTCGCCGGGAGGCGATGAATTTGGAAACACCGGCGCAGATGGCGTTTATCGGGTGCGGGGCCATGTGACGGCCAACCTCTACCCGGCTCTGGACCCGATTCCCTGGGTGTACCTGGTGGCCGCATGCGATTTGAAGGAAGATCTGGCCCGCAGGAACACCCGGCGGCTTGGGGCAAGAGCCTGGTACACGGATATGGATAAAATGCTGACCGAATCGGGAGCCGAAGGGGTGCTGGCGGTGGGCGACCCGCAGATGCATGTCACCGTGGGGCCGGAGGTCTTGAAGCGCGGCCTGCCTCTTTTTGTGGAGAAGCCTTCGGCCATCGATACAGAAGAGGCGAGGAAACTGGCTCAGGCCGCGGAAAAGCCGGAACCTTCGGCATGGTGGCCTTTATGAAACGGTTCTCCGCAGTCTACCGCATGGCGAAGCATTTCTGCGAGCAGGAGGAGTTCGGGAGCTTGCAGGCGATGGAGGCCAAGTTCGCGCAGGGGCCGTATCCGGCCATCTGGGGCATCGAATCGCCTGCCCTCAGCTTTCTGACCGGGCAGGTGGTGCATATTTTCGACCTCATCCGCTTCTTCGGAGGAAATGTGGTGGAGGTCTATGCGTCCTACCGGGATGTCGCCCCGCAGAAATTCGCCTTTCTGGCCAACGTCACCCTCGAAAGCGGCGCGGCCGGCTTGCTGAACCTGAATAGCCTGGACATGCGCGCCCCCTGGCGCGATTTCGAGGAGCGGGTGACGCTGACCGGCAACGAGCATCTCCTGGTAGCGGAAGATATACTCTCTCTGCGCTACCATGCGGCCCGGGGCTGGCTGGACATTCCCGGCCTGGGCATCGGGAAGGCCCACTGCGAGTGGCGGCCCACCGGCCCCTCGGCCCTGAAAACGGAGTTCCTGATCGGCTATCAGGGAGAAATCGAGCATTTCGCGCGGCGCGTTCGCTCAGGGAGCAATCCCGGCCCCGACCTGTGGGACGGCCTGGAAGCCCTTAAAATCACCGAAGTGGTCTGGGAAAGCGCCCGCAACCACGCGCCCGTCAGAATAATGCCTGAGCGTTAAGCGCGAAGTCAGTGTCAGGGGATAGGGATTAGGGTGTAGGGGTTAGGCCGTGCGCTATTCTATACCCTAACCCCTACACCCTAAAATGAAGGGAAAAGGGGGAAGAGGCCTCTATCCGGTATACCGCAGATGCCGGGGAGAAACGGACAATAACGGGATCGCAGGAGGTATCAAACGATGAATCGAGGCTTGCAGACCAGCCCGCCGTCTCAGGCGAACGAACGAATCAACCCGAAGCCGCAGTGGCTCATCACGCTCCAGGATCGAGCGATGCTCGTGTTCTCGATCTCGGTGGTCGTCTACCTGGTCGCTTTCATCTACCTGCTTTATGGCGCTTTCAGCGGCCAGCTTCTCACAGCGCACAACCTGCCGCTCAAAGACCAGGCTCGCGTAATGGTAAATATTGCGCTAGCTTCCAAAGTATTGTGGTGGTCGCTCCTCATCTGGGTGGTCGCGCTCTGCATCCGCAA
Organism: Armatimonadota bacterium; assembly: GCA_020846535.1. Lineage (GTDB taxonomy): Bacteria > Armatimonadota > JADLDR01 > JADLDR01 > JADLDR01 > JADLDR01. The sequence continues at coordinate 20,143 of JADLDR010000083.1, forward strand.
CTATCAGGATGAGTCTCTGGGCTACCTGATCCTGCTTCTCACCGCCGGGCTGTATTATGGGATGCCGATGCTTCTGTCCTATCTGGTGGAATCGAGGGGGCTGCGGGCGAACGGCGCGGTCATCCTCCTCGCCGGGCAGTTTCGCAATATGGCAATCCCGACCTTCGGGATTGCCATATTGTTTATCGCGATGGACCTGGTGCAGCGTATTCAACTCAGCTTCGAGCGGGCCAAATACAAGCCGGCAGACCCGATTTTGAAAAATCCAAATGCCGGGACCGAGCCGAAGCATGCCTCCATCCTGGGGAAATGCTGGGATCTACCTTACTGTGAGAAGTATATCCGAGAGAAGTGCCCGCGCTTTCTCGAGAAAACCGCCTGCTGGCGCAAGAAAGCGGGCTGCATGTGTGATGACAGCATCGTCCTGAAAGCCATGATGTCCGATGCGACCAACCAGGCGACCGCGCAGAAGATGGCCTCCCTGTTCGTGAGCAAGTCGGGCAACGGGCCGGCCCAGCGCGGCAAGGCCCGGTGCGTCAAATGCCAGATTTTCCTGGAACACCAGAAGCAAAAATACCGGTTGCTCAGCCCGCTCGTCTTTCCCATTGCCATTGTGCTTTTTTACGAGTACCTGCCCTACCTGCGGGGGGCGTATTTCAACTCGTTGACCTGGATGGACCGCTTTGTCGCCAATCTTTCCTTCCAGGCTTCGCACAACATCGCAGGCGGTACCCAGGTGATCGCCGATATATCCCAATCCGGCTTCGCCATGTGGACGGTGCTTGCCTGCGTTCTGATCATGTTCATCGCCGTCGGCGTCCAGTTGATGGACTATCTGATACTGAAGCTCAAGCTGTAGCTTTCTGCGCTGCGCATTTGAATAGGGGCAGCCTCCAGGAGGCTGCCCCTGCGAATGCCAGGCGCGGGCATTCTGATCCTGTTTGCGAGGAGGAAAAAGACCGTGCCCTATACCTATAAGCTCGATCACCCTCAAAAGGCTCGGCTCAGCGATTACGATCCGGATTACCATGCCGGGATGCGAAAAGAAGAGGCCGAGGAGGAATTGGCCTACCTGCGAGACGAACTGGCCGACCTTCAAGAACTCCTCTACGGGGCGGGGACACACAGCGTCCTGATCGTCTTGCAGGGCCGGGACACCAGCGGTAAAGACGGCACGATCAAGCATGTGATGGCAAACATCAATCCACAGGGCTGTCAGGTCACCTCCTTCAAGGCTCCGACACCTGACGAACTTGCCCATGATTTCTTGTGGCGGATTCACCGCCATACGCCCGCTAAAGGGATGATCGGAATATTCAACCGCTCCCACTATGAGGATGTGCTGGTGGTGCGGGTGCATCGCCTCGCTCCGGAATCGGTCTGGAAGAAGCGGTTCGACCATATCGACGATTTCGAGAGAATGCTGGCCGACCACAACACCATCCTCATCAAATTGTGCCTCCATATCAGCAAAAACGAGCAAAAGGAGCGCCTGCTAGCCCGTGAAGAGGATCCCGCCAAAGCCTGGAAGCTGGCCGCGGGAGACTGGCAGGAGCGCCCTTACTGGGACGCCTACACCGAAGCCTATGAGGACGCCCTGGGCCGGTGCGCTTCCCTACAGGCCCCCTGGCATATCGTCCCCGCCAACCACAAATGGTTCCGCAACCTGGCCGTCGCCCATACCCTCGTCGAAACCCTCCAGCCCTACCGCCAAGAATGGCAGTCCGCCCTGGACGAAACGGGCCGCAAAGCTCTTGCCGAACTCAGGGGAGTCAAAGCAAGATTGGGCGAGGGGTAGGGGATTTTCGGGACGCCACCCATAGGTATCCAGATCAGGTTTTGGGGGATCCGGGTATTTCCAATGCCCGGCGATGCCAGGACCGGCTGATTCCCCTTATCTTGATCGCCATGGGGATCTCCTCTCGGCCTCTCTTGCTATAAGAGGCTTTGCGCCTGTTTCCTCTTCAGGAAACAAACATTTAATCTCCGTGTAACACGCCGGAAACATTTCTCCTGTATCATGAGAATAACCGTTCTGATGAGGAGGAGACAATGGCCGCTAAAGATGTGATTGCGCTGGCGCAGGAGAAAGGTATTCAGATCGTCGATGTGCTGTTTACCGACCTGCCGGGCGTCTGGCAGCATTTTTCCATCGGGATCGATTCGCTGGATGAGGATCTTTTCGAGGAGGGCATCGGATTCGACGGATCGAGCATCCGGGGCTTCCAGAAGATCCATGAATCCGATATGCTGCTCATCCCGGACCCCGACACCGCCTTTATCGACCCGTTCTTTCAGGTGCCCACGCTGCACCTGATCTGCGATGTGGTCGACCCCATCACCCGTGAGAACTACTCTCGCGATCCCCGCCACGTGGCCCGGAAGGCCGAAAATTATATGAAGTCCTCCGGGATCGCCGATATCGCCTACTTCGGTCCGGAAGCGGAGTTCTTTATCCTGGACGATGTGCGCTTCGAGCAGACCTCCCATTCCGCCTTCTATGCCCTCGACTCCTCCGAAGGAGCCTGGAACACGGGTAGGGACGAGTGCGGCAACTTGGGCTACAAGGTGCGCTACAAGGAAGGCTACTTCCCCGTCCCTCCCACCGACCAGTTCCAGGACCTGCGGAGCGAGATGTTCCTGACCTTGAAAGAGGCCGGCGTGAGCTGCGAGGTGCAGCACCACGAGGTGGCGACCGCCGGGCAGTCCGAAATCGATATGAAATACGGCACTCTCCTCAAGATGGGCGACAATGTGATGAAGTATAAATACGTCATCAAGAATGTGGCCCGCAAGAACGGGAAGACCGTCACCTTCATGCCCAAACCGCTCTTTCTGGACAACGGCTCCGGGATGCACACCCACCAGTCGCTCTGGCGCGGTGAAACCAACCTTTTCTACAGCGAAACCGGCTACGGGGGCCTGAGCCAGACCGCCATCTACTATATCGGCGGCCTGCTCAAACACGCGGCCTCCATCCTCGCCTTCGCCGCTCCGTCCACCAACTCCTACCGCCGCCTGGTTCCCGGCTACGAAGCGCCGATCAACCTGATCTATTCCCAGCGCAACCGGAGCGCCTGCATTCGCATTCCGATGTATTCCAGCAGCCCGAAGGCCAAGCGAATCGAATTCCGCCCGCCGGACCCCACCGCTAACCCCTACCTGGCCTTTTCCGCCATGCTGATGGCCGGACTGGACGGCATCCAGAACCGCATTACACCGCCCGACCCCATGGATAGAGACCTCTACGAACTGGAGCCGGAGGAATACCGCGATATCAAGCACACGCCCGGCTCTCTTGCCGAGGTGCTGAATGCGCTGGAGGCCGACCACGACTTTCTCCTGAAAGGCGGCGTCTTCACCCCTGACCTGATCGAAAACTATATCGCCTACAAGCGTGAAAAGGAAGTGGATGCCGTCGCCTTGAGGCCGCATCCCTACGAGTTCCACCTCTATTTCGATATATAGTCCTGCGCTGGACAGACAATCCGAGCGCCTATCGAAATCCACTTGGCGCAAGGGCGCACGACAAAGCGAAACCGGGCCGTCGTGCGCCCTTGCTTTACATCAAGATAGAAAGGCATGTGGATGAAAGCTATTCTGATCATCGCTGTGGCTCTCTTGACGTTGACGATGTGCCTGCCCGCTTGGTCCGGGGATGCGGGCGGAGCGGCGACCGGGTCGGCCCGCGATATTGTCGGCTCGACCGCGAACGCCCCGACTGCGGACGACCTGAAAAGCGCCGTCAAGACGGAACCTTTCGCTATGAAAGTGGCCGATGCCGTCGGGCAAAACCGGATCGCCATCAACCTGATGTGGATACTGCTCACCGGATTTCTGGTGATGTTCATGCAGGCCGGCTTCGCGATGGTGGAAACGGGTTTCTGCCGCGCCAAAAACGCCGCCCATACTATGATGATGAATTTCATGGTTTATCCCGTCGGGATTCTCTCGTTCTGGGCCTGTGGCTTTGCCCTGATGTTCGGCGGGGCCACCGCTGTCGCCAACCTGGGAGGAACGGCCCCCCTGGCAAGCGGGCAGGAGTTCACCGTCCATCTCTTCGGCAAGCCATTCGGCCTCTTCGGGACGAAAGGTTTCTTCCTGGGCGGGGACACCTATGATGTGGCCGTCTACGCCCTGTTCCTCTTCCAGATGGTCTTTATGGATACGGCCCTCACCATTCCCACAGGCGCGATGGCGGAGCGGTGGAAGTTTGCCTCCTTTCTGGCCTACGGCCCGGTGATGGGTATGGTGATCTACCCGCTGTTCGGCAACTGGGCCTGGGGGGGCGGCTGGCTGGCCGCGCTGGGAACCAATTTCGGCCTGGGGCACGGCTATGTTGATTTCGCCGGTTCGGGCGTGGTGCATGCCGTCGGGGGGATGGTCGGCCTGGCCGGGGCGATGCTGCTCGGTCCGCGCATCGGCAAGTATAATAAGGATGGTTCCGCCAACCCCATTGTCGGGCACGATATCCCGATGGCGATAGTGGGAACCCTGATCCTGGCCTTCGGCTGGTTCGGCTTCAACCCGGGCAGCGCCCTGGGCGCATCGGGCGCGGGGAACCTGCGGATCGGTGTCGTGGCTGCGGTAACGATGCTAGCCTCCGCCTCCGGCGCGATGACCGCCATGATCTATATGTGCAAAACGGCGGGAAAACCCGATCCCACCATGGTGGTCAACGGTATGCTTGCAGGTCTGGTCGCCATCACCGCAGCTTCCGGCTTCGTAGGCGCAGGGGCGGCGGTCATCATCGGCGGGATTGCGGGCGTGTTGGTCTGCGTGGCGGTTCGTGCGCTGGATCGTGTCCATGTGGACGATCCGGTGGGCGCGGTAGCGGTCCACGGCGTCAACGGACTATGGGGCGTGCTGGCGGTCGGTCTCTTTGCGGACGGCTCTTTCGGAGATAGATGGAACGGCGTCTCCGGCCCGGTGCGGGGCCTTTTCTACGGCGATGCCGGGCAGCTTGCGGCCCAGCTTGTCGGGGCGGTCACGGCGGTGGTTTGGGCTTTCGGGGTCGGCTGGCTGGCGCTCAAGGTCATCGCTAAAGTGGTCGGGCTGCGCTCGAACCTTGAGGACGAGATCGGCGGCCTCGATCTGCCGGAGGTGGGGGCGGAAGCCTATCCCTCTTTCCCGCAGATGGAAGGCCCGGTCGGAGGAACGGGGCTGCACCTGCCTGCTCCGCGGCCTCTGAACCTGAAACCGGCTCGGGAGACGGAATAAAGGCGGCGCATAAGCCGTTGGCGATACGGAGGATGGAATGGTCAAAGTGGAAGCGGTCATCCGGCCCGACCGGCTGGAAGCGGTCAAGGAGGCCCTGGATGAGATCGGAGTGCGGGGCCTGACTGTGATCCAGGTTCTGGGCTGCGGCAAGCAGAAAGGCTACACCCGCCACTACCGGGGCGCGGAATACGTGGTGCAGCTTCTCGAAAAGGTCAAAATCGAAACCGTTGTCGAATATTCCCAGGTGGAGGATGTGGTCGATACCATCGTTTCCGCCGCCCGCACCGGCGAAATCGGGGACGGCAAAATCTTCCTCACCCAGATCGATGACGCTGTACGCATCCGCACCGGAGAACGGGGGCAGCAGGCGCTTTCGTGAGGGGATGCTTTTTTGAACTACAGATGAACACCGACCAGAACGGATAAAACGGATGTTTCGAGGGTTGGCTTCTCTTATCTCTTATGAACCCACAACCTGATGAAAAATGGCTGGAGGCTATTGGGCGGGCGCTGGATTCGCTGGACACGGCTTCCGCTTTGAATCGGTTTCTGATGGAAAAGCGGGAGGCGCTTTTTATCAGGCCGGAGGAGCCGCTGCAAGGGCTGGCGACCATGCGCCGCTATGCCGCGATGATCGATAAGATGGTGGTTAGGATGCTGGAGATCGCCGTCCGACAGGCGCAGGAGAGCGCAGTCAGCCGGAAGAGCGAGCCGCCTCTGCTGATCGTCGCCATAGGAGGTTATGGCCGGGAGGAACTGGCTCCTTTCTCGGATATCGATATCTCCTTCATCCCGGCGGAGGAGGAGAACCCCTATATCGATGCGGTGGTGAAGCGGATGTTTCATCTGATGATGGATGTCTTCACCAGCGGGACCCGCCTCAAGGTGGGATACGCTTACCGTTTGATCGAGGACTGTGCCCATCTGGATCACCAGACGCAGACCTCGCTGCTCGATGCCCGCTACATCGCCGGGAATGTGCGCCTGTTCGAACGACTCCGCTCCGCCCTGGTGCGCCACCTGCAATCGGCAACCTTTGTTTTCGAAAAAGTGGCGGAGCGCGAGTCCGCCATGTCGAAATACGACGACAGCCTCTACCGGGTAGAGCCGAACCTGAAAGAAAGCCCGGGCGGGCTGCGGGATATCCACACCGCCCACTGGCTCTCCAAAGTGAAGCACCGCATCTTCCAGGGCGATGTCTGGGAAAGGCTGCACGAACTGCTCGCAATCGATGTCGAGGAACTCCGGCGGATACAGGAGGCGCACGATTTCCTGTCCCGCGTCCGCAATCACCTGCATATCCTCTCCGGCAAGGCCAACGACGTGCTGACAATGGAAAAGCAGGAATCGGTGGCCCAGGCGATGGGCTACCGGGACGGTGTCAGCATTCCGGCCATCGAGCATTTTATGCGGGACTACTACCGGAGCGCGGAGCAGCTCCACCGTATTTGCTGGAAGCTGATCCGCCAGGTGGCGAAAAGCCGCCTCCACTTGGAGCCGGGCATCGATTCCATCAACCGCGAGATCGTGGCTGACGGGGAAGAGGTTTTCGGGCGCGACCCGGTGGCATTGCTGCGTATCTTCCACTACGCCCAGGTCTACCGCCTGAATCCCGGCGACACCCTGCGGGACTTCGCCCGCCTGGCCCTCCGCAGGCGACCCGTCATTGAGGATGAGGAGGCCGCCGGGCGCGTTTTCCTCTCGATCCTGAGAGTACGGGAAGGCGTCTGGCGCACCCTCAATCAGATGGCCGATTTCCGGGTACTCCAGTGGTATCTGCCCGAATTCGGGCGGACGATGCGCCTGATTCCCTATTCGGTGATTCATCGTTACACGGTGGGCGAGCATTCCCTGCTGGCGGTGCGCCTGATCGAACTCCTGCGAGAAACCGAGGACGAAACCCTCACCGATTATAAAAACATCCTGGAAGCCCTGGAGCAGCCGGAAATCCTCTTTCTGGCTGCCATGCTGCACGATGTGGGAAAAGGGGAACCGGAAGGGGACCACTCCGAAATCGGGGCGAAAATAGCCGGCCAGGTGGCCCGCCGGTTAGGTATGAACGCCGAGGCCGCGACCTCCCTGGAATTCCTGGTACACCATCACCTGCTGATGTCCGAGGTGTCGCGCACGCGAGACCTCAATGTGGAGGATTCCATCCGCGACTTTGTGGCGGTCGTCAACCGGGTGGATCTTCTAGATATGCTTTTCCTGCTGACCTACGCGGACCGGAAGGCGCTTGGGCCGGGCCTCAGCACGAAGGTGCAGGCCCGGCTGCTGGAAGACCTCTACTACCGCGCCGAACGCGCCCTCACCTCCCCTTCGACCGATGACGCCCCGGAGGATTTGCGCCGCTTCCGCTCGCGCCTCTCCAAAGAGCTATCCCTTCAGAACCTCTCCCGGGAGGAGATCCGCCTTCACACCGAACTGATGCCCGCCCCATACCTTCTGAATACCGGCCTCGATCAGATCGCTCTCCACCTTCGCCTCATCGAGCGGGTGAGGAAGGAAGGCCCGGTGGTCAATTTCTTCAGCGAGCGCGGGATGGATTTTACCGAAATGACCGTCTGCGCCTACGACGATCCGGAGCCGGGGCTTCTGAGCAAAATCGCCGGAGTACTCTTCGCCAATGATGTGAATATCGACACCGCTCAGGTTTTTACCCGCGAAAACGGGGAGGAGCAGATCGTGATCGATACCCTGTGGGTGGACGCCCACGGCAGGCAGTTGTTCGGCCACCAGATGAAAGCACTGGAGGGCGACCTGACCGCTGTGCTGACGCGCCGGACGGCCATCGAAGCGCTTCTTGCCAGCCGCCGCCGCTACCTGCGCCCCATCGAGTCCGTACAGGAACCGTCTATCGCGGAACACCTCTCCCGCTTCCACACGGTTCTCGAATTCCGCACCGACGACCAGCCCGGTCTGCTCTTCCGCCTCACCCGCGCCCTCTCGAAAATGGGCTGGAACATCCATTCTGCCAAAATCGGCACCGAAGGCGGCAGGATCCGCGATGTCTTCTACATCACCGACCGTCAGGGGCGGAAAATCTCTCGTGAGGAGGTGGAAGATCGCCGGGACGATCTGCTGCGCTGGATTGCGGAGGGGGTGTGAGAGGGGGGAATAGGGGGTAGGGTATAGAAAAGCGATACGGTATATAATGCAGATAATGGCCCCTTTGCAAGGCTTCTTCCAGTGAAAATCCTGACCAACAGACTCTCACCCACCTTCGAATTTGCATCCCCATACCGCCACTTGCTGTCCTTCCCGGGTGTCTGCCCAGAGCATTTCGGTGCAGGCCAGGCGCAGCATTCGCTTCCAGAGCTGGCTGTTCAGGAAAAGCTCTTCCTCGGTACTGAAGAACTCGAAGACGGAGCGGGAGGCCACCACGATCAGCTTCTTTTTGGCCCGGCTGATAGCGACCGTGAGGCGGCGCGGGTCGAACAGGAAGGCCGCGTTGGAGAGAATATAGTCGGGGTCGCTCTCGGTGGCGCTGATGAGGACCACTTCCCGTTCGTCGCCCTGGAACCTTTCCACAGTATCTACCGCCTCCAGAAGCGTTTCTCCGGTGGATTCGTCCCGAAGCGACAGATCGGGATAGGCCCGGCGCAGGGCCACCCGCTGCGCCCGGTGTGGCACGACCACCCCCATCCCGGCGCGGGCATCCAGATGATATCCATCCTCGGCGGCGAGAGCGATCAACACCGGGCCGACCAGCGATTCCTCGAAGGCATTGCGGTTCTGGCTGGATGTTTCGTCATGCACGATGATGATGAAGGGATGTTCCGGCGACAGCGCCGCTTGCACGAACGGATCCGGGTGAGAGGCGGCGGGCAGCAGGCCGGTTTTCCGGGAGTGGTAGTCGATCCCATCGTGCCGGTAGATTTCCTCGCGCAGATAGTCCGCCACGACCGCATGGATGCGGAAGCTCTCAGCGAAGCCGATGGAAGGCGGGTCGAGAGGCTTTAAGGCTTCGAAGAGCGATTCGTAGGTGCGGAAAAGGGCGAAGGTGCGGCGCGGTTCGGATTTCCAGTCGTGCTGCACGATAGGGGGCATCTGGCGGATATCGCCCGCCACGATCAACTGCCCCTCCGGATGAAGGGGCAGCGAGGCCATCATCGCCTCCGGCAGCGACATCTGAGAGGATTCGTCCAGCACCAGCAAATCGCAGAGATAGTGGCCGAAGAGATCGTCGTTCGTCCACCTGTCTTTGATCATGGAATAAATGGCTCCCGGCGTTCCTCCCACGATGAGCAGACCCCGTTCCATCAGGCGGTCCGCGTTATGAGGCTCGCCTTTGGCGCGCTCTTTCGTTAGGGAGATCACACCTTCAGGCGGGGTTTCGCGAGGAGTCAGGCGGAAAACCGGGATATCGAGCAGGTTGTCGTCAAAGAACTGCCGCCAGAGGGCAGGGCGATTCTCGCGCCAGAGGGCCATCTGCCGCCTGATCCTCGCCATCTCCTTTATCAGCACATCGACGGCTTTGTGGGTCTTGCAGGAGAGGAAAATGCGGCAGGGCAGCCCGGCTCGCAGCATCCCCAGCAGCCGGGCGAAGACCGCGTAGCCGGTGGCATAGCTTTTGCCCGTTCCCGGCGGCCCCTGCACCAGCAGGATCGGGTCGTCCCCGTGAAAGCCGATATACCGGGCCTTGCTCTCCTCGAAATCGTGAAGCTCCCCGGCGGCGTGAAGGGCCTGCAAGCCTTCCAGAAACCGCCGCTGCCCCTCCAGGGCGGCTTGCGGTCGGCTGGCCCGGCCCGGAGCGGCTTCCGGCTCCGCCAGGCGGCCATAGAGCGCATGAATCTGCCGCTCCCGCCGTTCTTCCAGCGCCTTTAGCCCGGCGATGACCTTCAAGTTCCAGAAGCCGTTGATATCGTTGGGGTCGGGATCAAGGGTATAGAGCGTATCCGGCAGAGGAGGCCGGTCTATCGCCCCGAACAGGAAGCCCGGCGGATTACTGGCCGGGATCCCTTCCACAAACGCCACCTCCAAAAGGCCGGAGGTAACGCGGTTGTTCTCATAATCCAGATGCTTTTGGACCAACTGAACGTGGGTTCCGTAAAGCATCTGCCTGGGAGTAGGCTGGAAGAAAACGCGCTCCGATTCCGGAAGCCGTTCGTCGCAGGTCAGGGTCGGAAAGAGAACGAACCGTTCCCCTTCCTCGAAATCGCACAGGCCCAGGAGGGTATCCAGGTCGGTCCCCGTCTGGCCGGTTTCCAGCCTGAGCTTGACGCGCAGCCCCTTCTGCCCCCACCGGGAAGCTTCCTTTTGCGCCTTGTTGAGGTTGTTGCCGGTGGCCTTCAGGTTCGTCAGGCGCAGTTCGGCCAGAAATGCTTCCCTGAGCCGCCGCCGCTCCTCGTTATCCCGGCATAGTCGGGCGGTTTCCGGCTCCTGATCCTCTTCCCGGTAGGAAACGAGGAAGGCATCCCCATCCAGCGCCCTCCGTTCGGGGGCATGGTGGCGGGCCGCTTTCCACTCGCCGAGAAAGGCATGGCGCTCGATCAGGACGAACTCCTCCAGCGCCGCCGCCAGAGTTTCGGCCTGACCTGTCAGGGAGGCCAGTTCGGGAAGCCGGAAGGGGCGCTTCTCGGTCTTGTCGTTGCCGTGGAACCGGGAGGCGATATGCTCCATGGCTTCCAGGCGCTTCTCCTCGAAGCCGACCAGGATATCCGGGGTGACAGCGCGGAAGGCGCGGTAGGGATCGGTTCCATCCGGGGAGGGAGCCGGAACCGATCCCCAGGCCGCATAAGCGTAGTCCGCCGGAATCTGGGAATTGAAGCGGGCCAGGCGGGTATAGCCCTGACCGGTCGCGGCATCGCGGCCCCCGCCGTCAAACATCCGGGCATGAAAGATCTTCCGGTAGTCTCTCTCTCCGTCCGTCCAGTCGAACCCCAGATATGAGGCGATATTTTGCAGGGAAGGGCAGAGAACGGGATAATTCCTGTGCTTTCTCACCTCTTCGTCCAGGTAAGAGCCTACGGGGGAATCGTAGGCGGCGATCTGGGTCGCCAGATCGTAGAGAGCCGGCCCGGCGGAACCGAGAGAATCGAGCGAGCGGCCCAGCCCTTGCAGTAAATTCTTCTTCTCGGCGGCATTCCAGAAGATAAGGTGAATCGGGGCCGCAGGGTTGCCTTCCGCATCCGGCTGCGCCAGAGAGACGATGGCCTTCAGCGTGGCTTCGATCCAGTCCCGGAAGAGCCTGGTTTCGTCCTCCTGGGAAACCGGCGGGCCGCCAGTCATGCGGACGATATTGCGCCTGAGAGCAGGAACCCCCTTGCGGCAGGCCACCACACGCGCCCCCAGCAGGAAGATGCGGCCTTGCAGATAGTCCTGCTGGGCCGTCAGATGGAGGCAGACCAGGTTGGGATTCTGCTCCGCGCTGGCGAACGGCAGGGAGGTGTGCCCGCTGCCGGGAATATACTCAAGAGAAGCCAGCCCTGCCACCCGGCGGGCGCGAAGGATAATCTCATCCAGTTGCGAAACGGTTCCGGCAGGCGACCGGGAAGCATCGCCAGCGCCGGGCTGTAGGGCCGGATCGATCTCCTCCGGCCTTTTCAGGGCGGCCAGATCGGCAACTGTCCGGATTCCGGAGGCGGCCAGCGCCTTCTTCGCTCGGCTTCCCAGATAGGGAACCAGCGATACATCCTCTCCCTGGCGGGCGTCCTTCATGCAGAAGGCATTGAATTGGCAGCCATCGCACTTATAGCCGAAAGTGAAGTGGATATCCTGGAAGGGCTTCAGGGCCGCCCGTTCCGCAGCCGATCCCGGCCCGGTCGCAATCTCGCGGATGGCCGAAAGATAGGCTTCCGGGTCGGGTGACATCTCCAGGAAAGCATCGGAAACGCCCAGCCGCTTCCGGGCCAGCCTGCGCTCTTCCTCGGACGGGCTGCCGTTACCGCCGGCCTGCCCTCGCCCACGAAAAAGAATGGCCGTATCGCACCGGCAGGGGCTTATGCCTGCCCTTTCCAGCAGCGATTCCAGCATGAGGCGGTAAAAGGCCGTTTGGAGGCGATATTCCACCCGCGACTCCGCGGAGCTTTTGCAGTCCGCAATGAGGATATGCAGCCCGCCGTCCGGATCGCGTTCGGCCCGCACGATATCCATCGCTCCCCGGACGGTCCACCGGCCCAGGACGGCGCGCAGGAGAGGCTGGCAGAACAGGCGTGTCTCGCCAGCAGGGATGTCCTGCATCGCCTTCAGAAAGGCGTCGTTGTCGTCGCGGCGGGATGCGGGCCGGGTTTCCTTCGCGAAGTTTCGCAAGGGGTAGGCGCGGGCCATCTCCCGCTCCACGGCCTCCTCGAAGGCTTCGCCGGACTGCTGGAGCAGGGGAAGGATGGATTGCGGAACGACCCCCGCATCCTTCAGAAAGGCGTCCCCTTCCGATCTCCGGTGGAGCCGCAGGCGGAGAAACCGCTCGCACCGTTCCATCCGCACATATTGGGCGATATCGGTGGGCGTGATTTCAAAGCGGGTGACAGGCAGAATCATGGGCGCTGGCCTCCAGGCCTCGATGAAGTTTATGACACAGGACTTTCACTTGATACCAATGGTAAAGCCCTATCGCTGCAATCTGCGAGGAGCGAAAGTCTCGAAGCCATCTCCAGGGTCGTAAAGGCACAAGCCATCTTCGGGCCTTTGTCAGGCTGGAGATTGCCGCGTCGCTGCGCTCCTCGCCATGGCAGAACAAGCGAAAGTCCCATAATAATTCTACTCGCCCGATGCAAAATCCTGCCGGGCAGAATCGTTCGGTATGATAGGAATCCTCGCAGGGGCCGGGCGCAGGGTCGGTATGAGGGAAACAAATGCTAAAGCAATCGATATAAACTACCGACAATTCAATCGGGTGTCTGCCGCAAAACAGCGCCTTCAGAGATTTCGGGCGCGGAGGAGTCAATGCAGAGTGCAAGGCCGCCCTCACCGGGGCTTTTCCTTTTGATCTACATCTTTTTATCCGGTTTGCTGGGATCGGGCATCGTCTACTGTGGCGCTCCGGCAGTGCTGCTCGTTCTATGGGGGTTGTCGCTGCTGCCGGGCGCTCTCCTGTACTCCCGCGTCGTTTCTCTCCTGAAGAGCCTGAATTCCGTGAACCTTCGATTGCAAGGCGAGATCGAGGAACGTAAAGGCGTGGAGGATCAGCTTCAGCGGGTGATCAGCGGCGCTCACTGCATCCTGTGGCATGCTCGGGTGAATCAAGAGGACTGGGGTCTCGCCTGGGATATCGAGATTTCCAACAACGAGGTCGCCCAGCAGTTTTTGCCGCTGGATGTGCCTCCCGGATCCTCATATATCGAAGCCTGGGAGGAGAGCAAGCTGCTCGAAGACCGCGAGCGCATGACAAGCCTCAGCGAGGAGGCGATCACATCAGGCCAGCCGCGCTATCACCAGGAGTTCCGGTGCAGACGCGGAGACGGCAGCCTTTGCTGGCTCTATGAGGATGTCTCTATTGAGCCGATGAAGCCGGGCAAATGGCGGCTGGTCGGAGTCTGCACCGATATCACGGAGCGAAAGCGGGCCGAGGAAAAAGAACGCCTGATGGCAGAAGGGATGCGAAAGGTCCTGTCGGCTGCCGACGATCTGATGGTCTGCCCGACCCTGGACAGCCTCTACCGCCGTGCGGTCGAACTGCTGCGCGACACCATCGGGCTGGAACGGTGTGGGCTGTTTATCGAAGAAGTGCAGGGCGGTGAACTGGTGGGATCATACGGCGTCAACAGCCGGGGCGAGATCACCGATGAGGGGCGATTTCATATGCCGCACAAGGACTGGGACGAGTTCTTTGAGAACCTCCCGCCCGACGGCGTACGCTGGATATTGAGAGAAGATCGGCCTTTGAAAGAATGGAACGGAGAAGGCTACGATTCCATCGGGAACGGGTGGCTTGTCGTTACGCCGTTTCGGTCTTACGGCGGAAGCACGGGTGTGCTGTTCAACGACACCGTTATCAGCGGATCGCCTGTCGAGGAAGTCCGGCAGGAGCTGGCTGCTGTCTTTTGCTCGCTGATGGGCAATATCATCGAAAGCAAGCGTGCGGAGGAATCGCTCCGGCATGTGGTGCAAGGGGCGCAGTGCCTTCTCTGGCATTCCGTTGTGGAAGAACAGGAGCGCGGCTTTATCTGGCAGACTCGGGTGCAAAACCTGGAAACGGCCTGGACGATCCTGCCGGTGGAGGTCCCCCCGGGCTGGAGCTACGATCACGCCTGGGACAACAGCAAACTCCTGGAAGACCGTCCCCGGATGACCGAAAATTACGTTCGCGCCCTGCGTGCCTATGCGCCCGGATACCGTCAGGAGTTCCGCTGCCGCCGGGCCGATGGGGAGATCCGCTGGCTTTATGAGGATGTCCGCATCGAGCCTCTCTCCTCCGGGCACTGGCGGCTGGTAGGGGTCTGCACCGATATCACGGAGCGAAAGCAGGCAGAGGAAGCCCTGGCGGAAAGCCGGAGAGCGATTTCCACCCTGCTGAGCAATCTTCCCGGTATGGCCTACCGCTGTCGCAACGACCGGAACTGGACCATGGATTTCGCCAGCGAAGGAAGCCGGAGCCTGCTGGGTTACGCTCCGGAAGACCTTCTCCACAATGGGAATATCGTCTATGCCGACCTAATTCATCCCGATGACCGGGAAGTGGTCTGGGATGCTATCCAGGAGGCGCTGGTCTATCAGCGCAGCTACCAACTGACATACCGCATCCATGCCAACGGCGGCCTGGAAAAATGGGTCTGGGAACAGGGGCGCGGCATCACTGACGCTCGGGGGAACCTCCAGGCGCTGGAAGGCTTTATCGCCGATATTACCCAGATGAAGCGGGCAGAGCGGCAGTTGGCCGAAGCCAATGCGGAACTGGAGCGTTCGGCTCTCCGTGCTCGCGAGCTTGCACTGGCTGCTGAGTCGGCCAGCCGGGCCAAATCGGATTTCCTGGCGAACATGAGCCACGAAATCCGCACCCCTATGAACGGCATTATCGGCGTGACAGACCTTTTGGCCGATACCTCCCTGTCCTCCGAGCAGCGCGACTACCTCATCATGATACAGGCATCCTCGCAGCACTTGCTGGCATTGCTCAACGATCTGCTGGATTTCTCCAAGATCGAGGCAGGCAAAATGGAACTCGAAAGCATCCCCTTCGATCTTCAGCACACCCTCAAGGCAGCTTGCGATACACTTGTAGTGAAGGCGCGTCTGAAGGGCCTGCAACTGGCCTGCCGGGTTCCCGAAGGCGTTCCCGCACGATTGATCGGAGATGCCGTGCGGCTGCGGCAGGTGGTACTGAATCTGTTAGGCAATGCGATCAAATTTACCGCGTCAGGGGAAGTCGCGCTGGACGTTGTGGCAGAGGGAAAAGATTCGGGCCGGGTGCAATTGGGCTTCACGGTCAGGGATACCGGGATAGGCATCGCCCCGGAGAAGCTGGAGGTCATCTTCGAGAGCTTTACCCAGGCAGATCCCTCGACAACACGGGAGTACGGGGGGACAGGCTTGGGCCTGGCGATCAGCCGGAGCCTGGTCGAGGCGATGGGGGGCAGTATCTGGGCGGAGAGCGAAGTGGGAAAAGGGAGCGTGTTTCGTTTTACGGCATGGTTTGATCTGGCGGAAGATGAGATTGCGGCAGAGCCGGTGGCGGAGGTGGAGCGGTCGCCTCAGGCGGAAGATAACGAAAAAGAAAACGAACCGGCGCAGGCCGCCCATGCCGCCTGGAGCCATGAGGCCGCCTGGCATGTCGTGGACGGCGACCGCGAACTGCTGCGCCAGATTATTACGGTCTTTCTAAACGAAATCCCGGGACAGATGGAAGCTCTTTCGCAAAGCGTCGCCTCATCGGATGCCGTTGCGCTGGAAAGCCAGGCCCACAAACTGAAGGGTTCCCTCGGCTACCTTGCCGCCGATACGGCCCGGGATGCCGCTTACGGTCTGGAGAAAATCGGGCGCTCCGGCAACCTATCCGGGGCGCAGGGCGCTTTCGAATGCTTTGAATCGGCCATATCCGCTTTATCGCAAACGCTGTCCTCCTGGCTGGAAAAACAATCCGCCGGCAAAGCGGCGGCGTGAAAGGAGCCCGGGCAGGCTTCTCGAATAGAACGGGAAATATTGATGTATTTCGGGACGCACCTGATGCACCCTGCTATCCAACCGAAACCCATCGAGAGTCTGACCTCATGGCATTGACCGGCTTCCTGTTCGCGGCGCTGAGCGCGCTCCTGTTCGGCCTCTATATGGTTCCCCGCAAGCTGACGCGCCTGCGGGATTTCGAGTTCGTGCTGAGCATGGCGGTCGGCGTGCAGCTTGCTACCCTTCTGGTCTGGGGAGCGGCCCGCATCCAATCGCCCCAGCCTGCCGTCCCCGCGCTGGCCCACCTCTATGCATGGATGTGCGGCCCCTTATGGGCGATGGGCATTCTGGCATATACCCTCTCCATCACAGAGATGGGGCTGGCTCTCTCCACCCCCATAGCGATCCAGATCAGGGTGACTGTCCCGCCGGGGCGGGGTGCGGGACTTGGGGAGACCGTTACCTAACCCCCCCGCCCCCTTCCCGAAACGGGAAGGGGGCGGAGATGGGGGGGTCAAGCACCGCACGATCTATCCCCCTCTCCCCGTTTCGGGGAGAGGGGTTAGGGGAGAGAGGTCACCCATCCCAGGGGAGAGCGGTCACCCCTCCCCCAGGAGCGGAGGATGTTTCCCCTTCTCTGGATCGCTATGGGGCTGGCTCTCTCCACCCCCATCAAAAATACCACGGCGGTTATCGGCACATTCATCGGGATCGTCTTTTTCGCGGAATGGAAGCATACAGCCCCGGTTCCCGCCTTTGTCAGCAGCCTGCTGATCGTGGCCTGCGCCATCATCCTCGGAACCGCCAGCGACGCCACCGGAACCCGCAGCCGGGTCAACGCGCCCGGCGTCGCCTGGGCTATCTCCGCCTCTGTCTTTTTCGCCTCATACACCATACCGATGAAACTGTCCGGCGCTCTGAGCCTGGATACGCATACCCTCATGGCGTGGATGGCTTTCGGTATCCCGGGCACCCTGCTTGCCATCTTTGTGGGGATGCGTCGCCCTTTCCGGGCATGGGCCGCTTATCCCATCCGCGACCACTCCATGGCCGCCCTGTCGGGCTGGATCTGGTATCTGGCCGTTCTGGTAATGCTGGGCGGGATCCGCCGTATCGGCCTGGCCGTCACCTGGCCTGTCAGCAACCTGAACACCATTGTAACCGTCCTGGTCGGCATCTGGGCCTTCCATGAAGTGGATATGCAAAAGCACCGCGGCAAAATCTATGCCGGCCTGCTGGCGGGCGCTCTGGGCGTCATCCTCCTGGGGCTTTCCAAAAGCGGGGGACATTGATAATCGCATTTCAATCCGTTTTGTTTACTTTTCCTCCTTTGCTGTGATATAATGGGGAGAATAACGAGGCAAGCCCACTGGCTCCAAAACAGCCAGCCAGCCTATCACATAAGAGGAGCAGGAACATGTCATTCATACAGGATGTATATGCCCGCGAAATCCTCGATTCGCGAGGGAATCCGACCGTTGAGGTCGAGGTGTTGCTGGAGGACGGCAGTACCGGAAGGGCAGCCGTGCCGTCGGGCGCATCGACCGGGGCGCACGAGGCGGTCGAACTGCGGGACGGCGATAAGAGCCGCTACGGCGGCAAGGGCGTCCTGACCGCCGTGGAGAACGTCAACGACAAGATCGGCCCCGAAATCGTGGAAATGGACGCGACCGATCAGCTCGGTATCGATGAAATGATGATCGAGATGGACGGCACGCCCAACAAGGGGCGGCTGGGCGCGAACGCCATTCTCGGCGTCTCCCTGGCTGTGGCGAAGGCAGCGGCGGCCTCCCTGGATATTCCCCTCTACCGTTACATCGGCGGCGCTTCCGCGCGCACGCTGCCCGTCCCGATGATGAATATTCTGAACGGCGGCAAGCATGCCGACAACAATGTGGATTTCCAGGAATTCATGTGTATGCCGGTCGGAGCCAAATCCTTCCAGGAAGCCCTGCAAATCGGGGCCGAAGTCTTCCACAGCCTGAAGGCCGTACTCAAGGTCCGCGGCCTCAATACCTCTGTCGGGGATGAGGGCGGGTTCGCGCCCAGCCTCAAATCCAACGAGGAAGCCGTCGAGGTCATCCTGGAATCGATCCAGAAGGCGGGCTATACCCCCGGCGAGGAAGTCTGGATCGCCCTCGATCCGGCGGCCACCGAGATGTACCAGAACGGCAAATACGTTTTCTACAAGAGCACCCAGAAGGCCGTCTCCTCCGAAGAGATGGTGAATCTCTGGTCGGACTGGGCCGATAAATACCCGATCATCTCCCTGGAAGACGGCATGGCTGAGGACGACTGGGAAGGGTGGGGGCAGCTCACCCGGGCCATCGGCGGCAAAGTGCAGCTGGTCGGGGACGACCTCTTCGTCACCAATCCCGAGCGGCTCCGGCAGGGGATCGCCCAGGGAGCGGCCAACTCCATCCTGATCAAAGTCAACCAGATCGGCACCCTGACCGAAACCCTGACCGCCATCGAGACCGCCAAGCGGGGCCGCTATACCGCCGTCGTCTCCCACCGCTCCGGCGAAACGGAAGACACTACCATCGCCGATATCGTGGTGGCGACCAACGCCGGGCAGATCAAGACCGGCGCTCCCTCCCGCAGCGAGCGCGTCGCCAAATACAACCAGCTCCTTCGCATCGAGGAGGAACTGGGCACAAGCTCCCAATACCTGGGCCTGGACGCTTTCTACAGCATTGAGCGGTAAATGCAAACGATCCGTAGGGGCAGACCTGAGCGCCTGCCCCTTTCCCGAGTTCGCTCAGCTAACGAAAGCCCTATATCCGTCTTTGTCCCGCTTTGATCCGTGTCCATCCATGTTGAAAATAAAAAGCCCGCCCTCCGCATAAGCTATCGTTTATCCTGAAGCCGTATGCCCAAGAGACGCACTAAAATCGTAGCCACCATCGGCCCGGCCACCGATTCGCCGGGAAAGCTGAAGGCGCTGGTCGAGGCCGGGATGGATGTGGCACGACTGAACTTTTCGCACGGAACCCATGAAGACCACGACCGCCGCGTCCGCAGCTTGCGGGCGATTGCCGACTCGGTGGGAAGGCCGCTGGCTCTGCTCCAGGATTTGCAGG
This sequence comes from Armatimonadota bacterium, assembly GCA_020846535.1. GTDB lineage: Bacteria > Armatimonadota > JADLDR01 > JADLDR01 > JADLDR01 > JADLDR01. The sequence goes on from JADLDR010000083.1 coordinate 39,483, forward strand.
GACCGAAAATTCGCGTCGGAGAAATCCGGAACGGGCCGGTGCATCTCAAGCGGGGGCAGGAGTTTACGCTGACATCGAAGGCGGTTCCCGGCACGGCGCAGGCGGCGTCCGTGGAGGTTCCCGCACTTTTCGAGGCGCTCTGGCCCGGCGCGGTCATCTATCTGGATGACGGTCTGCTGGAAATGAAGGCGCTGAAGGTCGGGCCGGAGGAGGCCGTCTGCCGGGTGGTGACAGGCGGCCCGCTGAGTTCGCGTAAAGGACTGAACCTGCCCGGCGTGACGCTGCCCATCCCGGCGCTGACCGAAAAAGACCGGGCCGACCTCGAATTTGGCATCGAGAAGGGCGTCGACTGGGTGGCGCTTTCTTTTGTCCGATCCGCGGAGGATATCCGGCAGGCGAAGCGAATGATAGAGGAACGGCAGGCCGATATCCCCGTCCTGGCGAAAATCGAAAAGCATGAGGCCGTCCGCAACCTGGATGCGATCCTGGATGCGGCAGACGGGGCGATGGTCGCCCGGGGAGACCTGGGCATCGAGGTTCCGATGCAGGAGGTGCCTCTCCTCCAGAAGCGGATCATCGCCCGCTGCAACGAAATGGGCAAGCCAGTCATCACCGCCACCCAGATGCTCGATTCGATGATTCGCAACCCGCGCCCGACCCGCGCGGAGCTGGCCGATATCGCCAACGCCATCCTGGACGGGACGGATGCGGTTATGCTCTCCGGCGAAACGGCTATCGGGGCCTATCCGCTGGAGGCAGTCCGGACGATGGGCCGCGTCGCCTGCGCCATCGAGAGATCGCTCAATTACACGGAGATGCTCCGCTGCAAGACGGCCCAGCGCGTTTCATCCGTCACGGACGCCATCGGGCAGGCCGCCTGCGATCTGGCGCAGGATTTGCAGGCCGACGCGGTGGTCGCGCCCACCACATCAGGACAGACGGCCTGCGTCATCTCCAAATACCGGCCCGAAGCCCAGATCATCGCTCCGGCGACGCGCCCCGAAGTGCTGCGGCGGCTGGCGCTGGTGTGGGGCGTTCATCCGGTCGCTATGGAACCGAGCCACACCACCGACGACCGGCTGACAAAAGCCGTCGAGGCGGCGGTGCGATCCGGCTTGCTGCGGAAAGGCGACCTGACGGTGATCACCACCGGCGTGCCCGCCGGCCAGCCGGGCAATACGAACCTGATCAAAGTACACCATGTGGGAGATATACTGACACAGCAGTAACAGCGGAGCTGTTCGAGAGGGGAGGGATGAACCATCACGCGCCCTAAGAAAACACTGGATCCCATTCATGTCGCGCTCGCTGCAAAGCGCCGCGTCATCCGAAAAAAGGAAATGAATCCCTGGCTTGTGGCGATCCTGAGAGGTTCCCTGATCGGTCTGACCCTGGCTGCCTCCAGCTTCGTCCTGTGGGCGCTGGGGAGCAAAGCCTACCACCCCTTCGGCCTGGAGCATCGCCAGAATGCCGAGATCGGCAGGCTCCGGGCCGCACTGGCCCGGGAGGAGGCCGAAGTCCGGAAGCTGGAGAGCGACATCAAATACCTCGACAGCCCGGACGGCATCGCCTACGAAGCCCGCCGGAAAGGCGCAACCCTCCCCGGAGAAGTCCTTCTGATCCTGCCCGCGTCTGTGCGGGGCATGGAGACGGCAACGCCGGAATCCGCGCCGTCTCCCCCTCCGACCTGGAAAGACCGCCTCAAGAAATGGCTCCCGGCCCGACCCAGGCCGGAACCCGCTTCGCAAAATACGGTCAGGAGCTAAACACAGCGAGGGCGTCCTCCATTATGGAGGACGCCCTCACCGCTTTTTGACGCGGGCGCGGTCAAACACGCCCTTTCCGCCTAATACTCCGTCGGAAGAAGCATGGTCGTCTGGGATCGGTCCGCCTCGGTGATGATCCAGATCCGCTGGCCCGATGCGGTCATATAGGAACTCCGGATTTGCTTGCCTTTAAGAAGGGCATCGTTGTTTTCGTGCCAATCGAATTCCTCAAGCTCGCCCCAGTCGGCGTTCTGGTGCTTATCCAGGAACTCCCAGGGTGTGTTGCCAGCCTGCTGGACGGCTTCCAGCGCGCTCCTGGTGACAACCAGCTTCCCCAGCGGGAATTTGCCTTGCATGGTCTCTTCGCCCCTTAAAAAGAAAATGGCTGCGGAGCCAGGATTCGAACCTAGATAACGTGATCCAGAGTCACGTGTCCTGCCGTTAGACGACTCCGCAGCGCAAGCGCAGCCGGGCTTTCCCCGATCTGCGGCTTTATTTTACCACACTCCGCCGAGTTTGTCAACTGCCGGAAAGCCCGGCTCGCCTGTTACCGCGCCGTCCGTCCTCCCGTATATTTCCCCAGCGCGGCTCCGGCCACTACATCGGTCAGGAAGTGGCAGTCCTTGCGGATGCGCGACCAGCCCACCATGGCCGCCAGGGAATCGAAAAGCCATCTCCGCTCCGGCTGCCGGTGCGACAGAACGGTAGCCAGGGCAAACGCGGTGGAGGTATGGCCGGAGGGGAAAGAATCGTAGCGCCTGCTGGGGCCATGGAAGCGGGATCGTCCGTCCGTCTTATAGGGCCGCTCCCGCCCGGCCAGCCTCTTGATCAGTCCTGCCAGCAGGTTCGCCTGCAACGCCGCATCGAGCGCCTGAATCGCTGTGTCTCTGTCGCGCCGGTTGCCGAGGAGGTACACCCCGGCTGTCAGCGAAAGTCCGACCGTAGATCCCAGGCCGCTGATATGTTCCGCCGCCGGGCTACGATCCGTTCGGTCCTTGGGGCCGAAATGGCTTCTCGCTTCCCGGTCGCTCAGGACGATCCAGATACCGCAGTCATCGGGCATGGGGCGGGGCAGTGCCGGGGGATGGATGCGGTCCGGCTGGGGGTAGATAGGGGGTAGGGTATAGGGAGTAGGGTGGGAAACGGCCAGCGGTTCGGCAGGGGCGGCTGCGAATGCCTGCGAAGCCAGCACGCAAACCATACAGATGCGTAAAAACAGGAAGCGAGACATAATCCACTGTCCTTGATCAAGACGGCAATATCCGAAATCGATGCAGTCTGCAAG
>JADLDR010000084.1 GCA_020846535.1 Armatimonadota bacterium
AGGTAAGGCTGTCCAGGAAGGCGACTACTTCATCCAGTTTGCCTTCGATCAGGTTGATGGCGACAGGGCGGGGCGGGCCGTCGGTCTTGAAATATCGGAGAAAGCCGTGGATCAGGCGGCCTATGAGGAGCATTTTCTCCTGCGGCGCGGCTGCCCCCGGGAAAGCCCGGAGGAACGTGCCGAACTGTTCGCGGACAGGCTCCGCCCCGCTGAGATGTTTGCGCTGGATGGTCTTGAAATACTCGTCCCAGGTCAGTTCCCAGCCGCAGGTGCAGCGCAGGAGTTCCGCCTTGTCTCCGCTGTGGGCCACGACAGCCGAACAGATCGGGCATTTCGCCCTGCCTGCGGCGGCCTCGGTCGCCTCCAGAAAGCTGGCGCAGCGAGCCGCCAGGCCCCAGCCCACCTCATCGAGAAGCTCCTCATCGTAGATGCCCTTTGCATCGGTTTCGTAGAGCCTGCGGATCTCCTGCTGCGTCACCCGCGGCGACCACTGCGGGAGGGTGGGGACAGAGGCCATCATAAACTCCTTAAAGAGCGCGGGCGTCAAATGACGGGATTCACCATGTCCGGGTAATCGGCGGCCTGCGGCTCCTGGTCCGGATCGTCTGCGCCCGGAGCAAAGGAAGCCGTCAAAGGGCCGTAGAGGTCGGGGCGGCGGTAGCGGCGGTAATACGGCCCGGCATTCACCCAGTCGGGCCTGCCCCAGTAGCGGCGATCGTGAGGGCGGTGATCCAGGTCTACAACGCCGCGGACGACGCCTTCCCCATGGCACCCGCCTGCCACCACCTGGCCGAAAGCATTGAAGATCGTTCCGGCCATGGGCTTGCGGGAGGCCACCTGGCGGCGGGTGACATAGGTTGCGACCCCGATAGGGAGGGAATGATCCCAGCAGCGGGCGGGCAGCACGGAATGCCAGAGGATATCCTCGCTTTCCACCTGGCGCATGGTGGACCAGAGGAGGATGTCGGCTCCTTGGAGTTCGTGAATGCGGGTCAACTCCGGGAAGTGGACGTCCCAGCAGATCAGGAGGCCGATCTTGCCGTAAGGGGTCTCGATGGTGTCGATCCGGTTGCCGGGGGAGCAGGTGGCCTTTTCGCCGGGGGCCAGGTGGGTTTTGGAGTAGCTTCCCAGAAGCGCGCCCTCCGGGCCGAAGACCAGGGCAGTATTGGTGGCCCGTTCGCCTTCGAGGAAGAGGACATCGGGAATCACCACCATCCGATAGCGGCGGGCGAGGGCGGCGATATCGTTCAGCCAGGGGGCGTCTATCGTCATTCCGGCCACGCGGCGGTATTCCTTCTGGCCTTTGCCGCTGGCTTCCCCGGCCTCGTGGGTGCAGTGGTGGTCGGCGAATTCGGGGATCAGGACGATGCGGCAGCCGCCCTGCCCGGCGTCCTCCACGCGCTCCAGCAGAAGCCTCCGCCTCTCCTGAAGCGGTTCTGAACGGAGCATGACATTGATCATTCCGAGCGCGACGGGTCGGGACATGGGATGAGTCTCCTTTGGTTATAGCAGCAATAACTTCAGCTGTGGGTAAGGTATCGGATATGGCTGGCGATGCGCCAATGAGTTGTCCGCTATCCCGGGGACGTTCCCTTCTCCGGCAGCTTCGGCTCATTCAATCGTACAGGCGACTGACTGCCCCGAAGCCGCATGTTCAGCAGTTCCACAAAGAGCGAGAACGCCATAGCAAAGTAGATGTAGCCTTTTTCGATATGCTGGCCTGCGCCCTCCGCCACCAGCATCACCCCGATCAGCAGCAGGAAGCTCAGGGCCAGGATCTTGAAGGTCGGGTGCGCGTTGATGAAGCTGCTGATCGGGCCTGCGCTCACCAGCATCACTCCCATCGCCAGCACCATCGCCGCAATCATTACCCCCAGCGAACGGGCCATACCGACCGCGGTAATCACCGAGTCCAGAGAGAAGACGATATCCAGCACGGCGATCTGGAGCAGAATCCAGCCCAGGCGGGAGGCCTGGGGGGCGACGCGCTTGTCCGACTCGCCTTCGAGCTTGACGTGAATCTCATGAGTACTCTTGCCGATCAGAAAGAGGCCGCCGGCCAGCAGGATCAGGCTGCGGCCCGACAGCTCCCAGCCCAGCACGTCGAACAGCGGCTGGGTGAGGTTCATCATCCACGATAAAGTGAAGAGCAACCCGACCCGCGTAACCAGGGCCAGCATCAAACCTATTTGTCGTACTCGTGGCTGCTGTGCGGCAGGCAACCGGGCGGCGACGATGGCGATAAAGACAACGTTATCAATGCCCAGTACCACCTCCATCGCGGTCAGCGTCGTTAAAGCGATCAGCGATTCGGTTGTCATGCGTTTGTTCTCCCACTCCATTCTACGGTTTTTCGGTATCTTTTACACCCTTGGACTGAACAGGAGGTAATATATTGATGATAACGACCTCGGCTGAGATGGGTTCTCTGTGCAGGCCGCAGCCGAATATGCCGATAACGCTTCTCTCAATGACGCTTGCGCCGACTTGATTGTAAGATCGAGCAACAGTCTACTCCAGCTCCGGCCCCAGGGCACCGTAGTCCCAGGCGGGTTGAGGGGCGGCCAGTTGCGGCTCCCGAGGGGCGGGGCCGGGCGTCAGGCGGCGGGCCAGGGAGAGGCTGGCGGAGCGGATCATCTCATCGGCGGCAGGGTCCAGGTTGGTGTAGCTGTTCAGTACGGTCTCATAGCCGCCGCCGGTAGGGGCGAAAGCATGGGTCGGAGGGACATAGCCCGCGTCTCCGTTGGCGAGGGTCACGATGTAGGTATAAGGAAAGGGAGAAGCCCCCTTGATTGCCAGGCCCGATTCGGCGAAGTATTCGGCGGGGTTTGCCAGAAAGAGAGCCGGGCCGGCCTGAAGGGCTTGAATCTCCACCGGGACGGCAGGCTCCTTGCGGATCAGGTAGTCGAGGATCAGGATTTCCTTGGCGAAGTGCCAGGGGGTGTCGAATCGGCCGTCGCGAAGCCCTTTCTCCACCCGGCGCAGGCAGGACCGAACGCGGGCCGGGGAAGGAGCGCGGCGGGCGATAGTCAGGGTTTCGGAGGCGCAGTCCAGAGGGAAATCGCCGCTTTTCTCCGCTGTGACCATGACTTTGACCGCTTCCGCGCCCAGGCGAATCCCGACGCGCTGGCTCCATTTCTCGCCGAACTCCGGCTCGCGCGGATTTTGATTGTCCACCTGGGTGACATCGCCTGCTGTTCCGTTCAGGAAGACGACGGCTGCCTGGCGGCCCATCACCTGCTGGACGGTGCGCTCCAGGTAACAGACATAATCGGCGGAGACGCCCCCGCTAAAGGTGGTGCAGTGGCAGCCGAAATTGACAATGCAGCCGAGAAGGTCGCCCTCTCTGTTCCAGGCGGCCAGAACGCCCACCTCGGGATCCACTGGACCGGCGGGACAGACGATATCGGGGTTGCCCTTGCCCGGGTGGGTATAGGCCCGACCGTTCTTCATCCGGAAGCGGCGGTTGAAAGAGACCCCTTCCTCTTTGCCGCTGCCGACCGAAAGGGCGGCTTCTTCCCGCCTGCGGTGCGCCTCGCAGAGAGCGGTGACAGCCTGGGCGATCAGCCATTCGCAGTAGAGCGGGTCGGCATGGATCGAGTGGTTCCGGAGAACTTCCTGCACCAGAGGCGGCGCATCGGCGAATTCGCAGGGCAACAGGTGGGTGGCGGGGCCTCCGCTGTGGGTGTGGCTGGCCGCGATCATGATATTCGCTGCCGGAATGCCGGCGCGCTGCTCCACTTTCTGGCGAATGGAGCGGAAAATACAGGGGGAAACCATCTCGCAGGTGTCCACCCCGGCGAAGGCGATCATTGTTCCTTCGCTCTCGAAGACAGCGGCCCGCGCTTTGAGGGGGTCGTGGATCGCTTCGATGTAGTTTTTGCCGAAGCCGCCGGGCATTTCCATGCCAAGGGCAGGGGTGATGTCGGTGGTGAAGAAGCCGGCTTTCATACAGTCTCCTTGAATTGCAGGGCAAAGATGTCGGCATCCTTCAGCTCGAAGCGCAGGCGGACGGGCCGGCCCCGAAAGGCGGACAGGTCCCAGGGAATCGGCTCATCGAGAGCATCGCCGTAGAGAGGGGGCGTATCGGTGATATCGCAGCCGTCCAGGGGAGCGCCACTGACGCCGCAGAGGGCGATGCGGACAGAACCGGCGGCGGAGGCGCTGTAATTGAGATGAAGCCTGCTGCCGGCGAAGGTAAAGGGACGGGTAAGCACCGATCCGCCAGAATAATTCGCATGCAGGGAAACAAAGCCGTGTGGCCTTACAGAGAGCCGCCTGAGCCGTCCGGGGACGCCGGGATGCCGGTATCGCTCGCTGATGTAGAGAGACCATTCCGAGAGCGAGGTCTCGATGATGCCCCAGGTGGGATAATTGTTGCGCTCCGTCCAGTTGAGGCGGTCCAGGCCGGGCCGCACCCAGGCTTCGGGGTAGCGGGTCCAGGCTTCCCCGTCGCGGCTTGCCATGAAAAGGGCGTCATTGACGCCGGGGTAGGGGTGGTCCGGGTCGGGAGTGCGGTCTTCCACGAAGCGGTTTGGGAAGGCGATATAGAAATGCTCCGCTCCGGGGCAGGGAAGGGAGGAGTTGGTGTAAAGCTGCATGTCCGCATAGGGATCGTCGTAGCGGTTGTGGCGGACGGACGACCAGTGGATGAAGTCCGGGGAGGTCGCGCTCTGGATGGCCCGGACGGGAGAGGGACCGTCCAGGTCTTCAAAGTAGCGGGTATAGCAGCGGTAGCAGCCCGCGCGGCTGTCCCAGAAGGCGGTGTTGACGGTATCGAAGGTTCCCTCCATCTCGACGGGATCTTCGCTCAGGGGACGCCAGCGCAGGCCGTCTGCGGAGGCCATGGCGAAAAGCTTCCGCCAGCGGGCGCTCAATCCTTTATATCGCTGATCGGGCGGACAGGCCGGGTTGGTGTCCTTGAAGGCGGGCGGGGGGACGAAGGGCGGCTCCCCGATATGGAGGATATTGTTCCGCTTCGACCCTTTAAATTCCACCAGTCCCAGTTCCGGACGGCGGAAGCTGAGGCCGCCGTCGTCGCTTTCGGCCAGGGCGAACACCACGAGGTCTTCGTTGGAGCGGTCGGGGATGGAGGCGCGGTAGTAGAGGCGCACCGTCTCGCTGTCCTGGAAGACGCTGTAGAACCCGGCGATATCGTCCTCCCAGGGGGCATCACAGACGAAGGCGGCCTCCCGGCGCTCGGGACAGTGGAGGAGCAGGCGGGCGTCCTGCATCTCCTCGATCAGCCAGCGATCCACGAACAACTCCCTGCGGGATCCGAGAGAAAGAGGGGCGTTCTGCTGCTCTGCGGGCATGGTCAGTCTCCTTGATAGGGCGTCAGGGCCGGAGGGCGGCTGCGGGCTTCAGGACGCGGCGCAGGGCGTCCAGGCGGGCCGCGCCTTCGCTCAGGGTGGGGACAAGCCAGCCGCCTTCATCGGATTCGTTCCAGGCGTAAACGATGGCGGCTCCGGATTCGGCGGCATCGGGATTGCTGCGAATCCACCGGACAGCGGCTCTGACGTGCCGGGCAATCTCCTGCGGGGACGGGGCCGCATGCCAGGGGCCGCCGGGAGGGGATTTGTAAAGCTCCCGGTAGCGCCTGGAGTTGACCCACCGGGGGCGGTTGTCCCAGCCTGCGGTCACCAGAGGGATCACCTTCTTGCCGGCCGCTTTGCAGGCATCCCAGAATCTCTCCGCGGAAGAGGCCAGGGTACGGTAGGGGCTTTCTCCCTGGGGGCCGGCGAAGTCCACCCAGGCATAGGCGCTGACGGCATCCAGGCCGAGGCGGTCCGCCAGGGCTGCGCCCGTCCGGGCATCCCAGACCTGCGCGGCGATGTAGGGCGATTTTACGCCCTCCTTCCGGCATTTTTCGCGCAAGTCCTCAATAGCGCGGCGGGCGGCCTCCTCGGAACCGAATCGGGCGGGCATCTCCTCCGCGAAGCCGTAGGAGAAGAGCAGGGGCCTGCCGCCCATCACCTTCTGGTATTCCGCCTCCTTGAAGCGGCGGACAAGGCCCGCCGCCGTCTCCGGCCACTCCGAAGCCGGGCCGGTGCCGCCTGAAAGCAGAATGAGGCAGTAGTTGATCTTTGCCCGGTGGCGGCTCTTGTGATAGAGGCGGAGGCCGTAGTTCATGGCATCGGCTCCCGGCCACGATTTGGGATGGTAGTAGCAAAAAGCCCAGTAGCTCAGGCCCGCCCCGCTGGCATAGAGTATCTCCTTATCCATCACTTCCTGGCGGTCTCCCCGGACCTCCACCGTATCGCCCTTCTCGTGGGCGTAAAAAGGCAGACGGCTACGCCATTGCGGAGGGGCAAGGTTTGCCTCGAATTCGCTCCCCTGCCGCCAGGCGTCCCACCGGATCGCCCCGACGACGGGCCTGCGAGAATCCTCTGCAGAAGCCCCCACGGCTGTGATAAAAAGGATAAGAGCGAATATGATGAACATGGCTTCAAAAGCACCTCCCCAACCCCCCCTTAGCAAGTGGGGGTTAGATTGTGCGGCTCTTGGGAAATTTACTAAAGCCCCCCAAGGCTGACTCTCCCCGCCGGAGTCTGGCGGGGGACCGGGGGGGGCGGCTTTTGGGGGGCGGTTGGATTTTTTGTTTTACATCCCCAGGAATGCCCTGTAAATATCTTCGTAGAGCCGCACGTCGGTGAGGGTGTCTTCTCCGGAGGAGCGGAAAGGCTGGCCGGAGCGGAGGCAGGCCAGGAAGTGTTTGGCTTCTTCCCGGTAGGACCAGCCGGGGGCGGCATATTCCTGGGTCAGGCGCGGCGGGTCTCCACCGGAGGCGGCGCGGTAGATTTCAACGGTGGCGGAGGATTCCTTGTGCATCAGGGCCGGGGCCTGGGTGCGGAGCCAGCCGCCTTCGAAGTAGACCTGGGTATGCTCCTCCCAGGCGTGGAAGCGGGTGTAGGCGCTCTCCACCACAGCCCGGACGCCGCCGATATCCAGCACGGTCATGCCGGTCATGCCGTCTCCGTCCAGGAGGACGCTGGCGACTTTCGCCTGGCCGGAGGCGTCGTCCAGGAGGAAGCGGAGGAGGTTGATGTTGTGCGTCCACTGCTGGAGGTAATTCAGATAGGGGCCGCGCCACTTTTCGGGAAGCCAGGCCGGGCAGTCCTCGGGAGAGGGCGGGGCCGGCTCGGAGGATTGCTCGAAGGGGATATTCGGATCCTGGCCGTAGACCCAGTTGCCCCCGAAGCCGTGGTTCCGGGCCAGGACGATGCGCCCGCAGGCTCCTGACTGCCGCCACCCGCTCAGATGCTGCTTGAGGAGGACGTTGCCGGGGTCGTATCGCTTCATATAGCCGACCATAAGGCGGCTGTTGCCTTCATGAGCCGCCCGTACGATGGATTCGGCCCGCTCCAGGGAGACGGCCATGGGCTTTTCCATAAAAACATGCTTCCCTGCGCGGAGCAGGTCTTCGGCGATACGGCCCTGGAGGGAGTAGGGCGCGGAAACGCCCACGGCCTCGATGTCGGGGTCAGTGGCGATCTCTTCATGGGATCGGTAGACTTTGGGGATAGCGTAGTGGCGGGCCACGTGCTGGCCCAGGTCGCCGCGAACCTCCGCCAGAGCGAGCAGGTGGCAGTCCGGCAGGGCGCAGAAATTGGGGATGTGGATCCTCTGGGCCACAAACCCGCACCCGACATAACCTAATCTGACAGAATTATCGGGCATGATTCTTGTCTCCTTATACAGAGCCATCCGCCCCCCAGCCCCCCGCCGGGCTTCGGCGGGAGGGAGTCGGCCTTAGGGGACTTTGAGCGATGAGTAAAAGAACGCACGATCTCAGCTCCCCTTTACAAAGGGGGGCTGAGATCGTGCGTTTTGAGGTCTTTTGAGGCTTGGACGGTTGCTTTCAACTTGTCGCCTGACCTCTCATGCGGATGAATTCGGGCTGGGCGGTTTGCATTTCCTGGGGCGGGAGGCCCCTCAGAATGGCTTCCATATCGTTGACAACGATTCTGCCGATGTTGCGGAGGGCTTCCCCGGTGGCCCCAGCGCGATGGGAGGAGAGAACGACATTGGGAACGTTCCGGATGGGGTGTCCCTGGGGCAGCGGCTCCTCGGGGTAAACATCCACCGCGCCGCGGAACCGGCCTTCGGCGAGAAACTCCGTCAGGATGTCGAAATCGACCAGGTGGGCGCGGCTGAGGAGGACAAAGACGGCATCGGGGCGGATGAGGCTCAGCTTCTCCCGGTCCAGCAACGCCCGGTTGGAGGCGGAGGGGACGGCCAGCACGAAGATGAAGCGAGACGAGGAGAGGACGGTATCCAGGTCTGCGGGAGTCACGCCCTGGGTTCTGAGGTAGGCGTCGGTGAGCCAGGGGTCGTGTACGCTGATCGGGCAGCGGAACGGGGCCAGGAGGGGCTTGAGCGACCGGGCCAGGCCGCCGTAGCCGATGAAGCCTACCGGCTTGTCGTACATGAGGAAGGTTCCACCGAATTCCGCATGGCTCCAGTTACCCTCGCCGCGGCGGATGGCGGCATCGGTTTCGGCGATCTGGCGGGCGGAGGCCAGGGCCAGCGCCAGGCCCATCTCCGCCACCGCAGGGCCGAAGGCGGGAGCGCAGCTCAGCACCCGGACGCCCCTCCGGAAGCAGGCTTCGTAGTCGAGGCTGGCCGGCGAGGGGAAGCCGCCGCCGGTCTCCAGAATCGCCCGCAGCCGGGGGAACCGGTCCACCGAACCATATTTCCAGTAGCCTGCGATGATCGCTGTCACTTCCTCGCGGTAGGCTTCGACCTCTTCTGCGGGCATCGGGTCGTTTCTGGCCCAGACCACCTCCGCAAAAGAGCGCAGCCGGGCCAGATCCTCCGGCGAGTAGACATTCTCCATGGTGCGAAAGAGGGGATCCACTATCACTTTTTCAGCCATCTTGCCGCCTCCTTGAGCCACAGGGTTTCTACACTATAACGAGAAAGCGGGGGGGTTGTCAAGTGGAGAGGGATGTTTTTTTGAACACGGATGAACGCCGACCAGAGCGGGTGGGCACAGATGAATACGGATCAAAAAACATCCGTGTTGATCTCCTGCCTTTATCCGTGTTCATCCGCCTGCCCGTAGCCCTGCGTCTGACACCAGCCCTGGAAGGTGCGCTTGGCTTGTTCCGCTTCTGCCCAGCTCTTCGCATAGGCTTTTCTTTCGCAGCAGACTCTTGGCGGTCGCTTGATCCTTCTGTTTGATCCGATCCAGCACATTTTGTACAAGCAAGAAAAAAGCTGGAGAGGATTATCTACAACGTATTGGGCAGAATCTCAAGGCACCTTAGCATAGCCGGGCTGGGAACGATCCTCAATGTGAACGTGATATATGCTGTCGCTGGTTCGGAGCCTCGCGTGCCGCCTGAAGCTCGACAGGTTGACCGTTATCCCTTCGGCATGGACGCCGGTATTCTCGAAAATCTTCAGGTGTCCACTTAACGTTCAGATTCTTACCGGAAGGCTTTTCAGGGAATCGACCGAGTACGGCTTCAACACAACCTCTGGACGGAAACCTTATGCCTGCTGAAGGTAGCAAAAGAGAATCCTGATGATCCGGTAGCGCAAACGGCGCTTGTGTACGCTGTGTTATGAAATATGTATCTCCATACGAACAGCGTGCTTACCGTTTCGAGGGCAAAGCCTGGACTCGCCCGCAGCGAACCTGCGAGGAGCTTGACGGCAAAACCTGGGGGGTATGGCTCTGCGCTGCCTGGCGAATGCTTGAGAGTCCCCGATGCCACTATATCATTGCGGACGAGATCGGCAAAAAGCTGACGAAGATACGCCCTACCGATCCGTTAGGGCAATATGTGGCAGGGAGAGCCGGAATTCCATGCATGGAGCGAAAAGACTGGGAACGCGGAATTCGCTGTCTTCAAAATGCCACCACCCTGATCGCAACACGATAGGCTAACGGGCACGGGGCACCATTGTATTGAGTTGCATGGCGCGCTATCGAAAGGAGGGCTTCCCTGAAGACAGGAGATTAGCCCTGAAAATGGTAAAGGAATACCTGTCCCGCCCGGCACCTTCGGAGACAAAGACTTGGATGAGGAAATGGCTTACCGACCTTAAGGCGATGCCTCCCCAAAAGAGGTAGCATAGCCCTGCGTCAGAGGAAACGATAAGAGGCGCTGCCCTATCAAGGAGCAGTGTCTCTTATCGTTTCCCCCTCCCATAAAAACGACACCGGCACGCCGTACAGCCGTTCTCCATAAGGCAGAATCTGGCTGCCGGTATAGAAGACGATCCCCCGCACGAACCGCTGGCCTGCGCTTCCCTGAAGCACGCGCAAGCCCTTGAAATCTCCGGCGCTCAATGAGGCGGCTGCTTTGACCTCGATGCCGACCAACCGGCCTCCGGCGTGTTCCAGCACCAGGTCGACCTCTTGACGGGCGTGGGTGCGGAAATGCCAGAGGGTGGCCGGTTCCTCGCTCCAGCCGATCAGCTTTTTCAGTTCCATCGCCACGAATGTCTCCAGCAGCGCCCCGAAAAGGGTCGGCTCCGCCTCCAGCCTGCTTTCGTCCAGGTTCAGCAGGGCGGAGATCAGCCCGGTGTCGCAGAGGAGCAGCTTGGGGCTTTTGACCAGGCGCAGGCCCAGGTTGCTTGACCATGCGGGGACGAGATGCACCAGGTAGGTCGCTTCCAGGAGGGCCATATAACGGTGGAGGGTAGCATAGGGGATATCGCCTGTGCCGGAGATATCGCTCAGGTTCAGCAGTGAGGCCGTCCGGGCGGCCAGCAGTTGCAGCAGCCGGGGAAGCCGTGTCAGCCCCTCGATCCGGGAGAGTTCCAGCACATCGCGCTGGAGGAGGGTTGTCAGATAGTTGGCATGCCAGGCTCTTCTCCGGGCGGAAGAGGGGCGGCTGAGCGGCTCTGGGAAGCCTCCTTTGAGCAGGCGGTCCGACAGCTCCGCTCTGGAAAGAGCCTCATAGGAAACCGGCGGGAAGGCAGGGGCGAACAGGGCGGCTATCGCATCCTTCGAGACGCCTTCGATTTCCGACTGGGACAGGGGCCAGAGAACGAGAACCTCCATCCGCCCGGCCAGCGATTCCGAGAGCTTCGGAAGGAGCAGCACATTGGCCGATCCGGTCAAAAGGAAGCGGCCCGGCCTCCTGTCCCGGTCCACGCTGGCCTTGATAGCGGGAAAGAGCGAAGGGGCATGCTGCGCTTCGTCCAGAATCACCGGCCCCAGCCCGAGGCCGGCGATGAACCCGGCGGGGTCCGCCTGGGCCGCGCCCGTCAGGGCGCTGTCGTCCAAAGAGATATAAGTGGCCGGGAATGCGTCCCCTATCAGGCTTTGAGCCAGGGTCGTCTTGCCGGTCTGCCGCGCCCCGCCGATGAGCGCCACAGGGGTATCGCCCAGGGCTTCGCGGATTTTTGAGGTTAGATGCCGGGGTATCATGGATGAAATTTATCCACCTCATGGATAATATTTATCCATCGATTCTGCGGGGAACGACTCTTTTCCTGCCTGCTAAGCCTTTGATTTTTTCTCCTTCAGCACCACGAAGGCCAGCAGGAAGCTCAGGGTCAGGCAGACGGCGCAGAGGATGAACGGAGATCGGGGGGACCAGGCGTCATAGAGGAAGGGGCCGAGGACAGCGCCGACGATAGCGCCGATCCCCTGGGAGGTTCCGTTAGCCCCGATCATGGCCCCGCGGCGCGATTCGTCGGTCAGTTGGCTGACCCAGGCCATCCAGGAGGGGAAGCCCATGACGAACCCGAGGCCCAGGAGGGTGGCATAGCCCACCAGAAGCCAGATGTGAGTGGCGGTCACGAGGCCCCACATCCCTGCGCTGCAAAGTCCCATGCCGATCAGGATCGAGCGGCGGTGGCCCCAGCGGTCTCCCATATGCCCCAGCGGGATCGCCATGGCCGCGATTCCGATGGCCGGCACCAGGAAGTAGCGCCCGAACTGGGCCTCCGAAACCGTGAAGTGTTCCATCGCGTAGATTTTGACCACAGGGGCCAGGAGGCCCACCCCCAGGAAGATCAGGAAAACTGTGACCAGCATTCCGGGAGCGACCTTCAGAATCTGCCACATATCGCGCCCGGAGACCGTATGCCCGTCGCTTCTGGCCCGGCCCGTGCCGCTTTTGGGGCCGTCGGCGGGAAGGAGAAACCAGGAAATCAAGGCGGTCAGGGCGAAGAGGAGGCTGATAAGGTAGAAAGAGGCCCGCCGGTCGCCCATCCGCACATTGATCTCCCCGCCCAGGAGCGGGGCGAGGGCCAGAGCGCCCAGGTAAGCCACATTGAACAGGCTCATCGCCCCGGCCCGGCGGTGGGCAGGAACCGTATCGCCGATGAGAGCGAAGGCCGAGGGCCAGATGGCCGCCGCCCCGATGCCGTCCGCGGTGCGGAGGAGTACGAACATCACCGGGTGAGTGGCGTGGGCGAGGAGAAGCGGCGAAATGGCGGAGAGGATCGGCCCCAGCACGATCAGCCGCTTCCGGCCCCAGCGGTCGCCCAGAAGGCCCATCGGGGATTTGAACACCGCCTCGCTGACCAGAAAGGCGGCCACGATCACGCCGATATATTTGCCCAGGCCTATATCGAACTTGAGATACGGGGTCAGGGCAGAGATATTCATCACCGCATAGCCCAGCTCCGCAAAAGCGGCCACCACAGTGATGCAGATGAGCGTCCTGCGGATCACGGATTCTTTCACCGGCTGCGGCTCCGGCGTTTCTTGTACCATCATTCCCCCAGAAGTTTTCAGTCCGGCTTATTATACGCAAAGCCCCTGCGGGGTGTCAATCGAACGGAAAGCGGCAGGTTTGACAGGGAGGCGCGGGCTGTGCTATATAGGACCGATGCTCTTGAAGGCGACGCAATGAGCCGCCTTCAGCGCGAGTTGAGCAAAGCATTCTCGGCTTTCGTGGGTCTGGAGATTGCCGCGTCGCTCCTCGCAATGACATTGTACCAGGAGATAAGCGATATGCGGCGTTATGAAAACGAAGTGACCTGCCCGGAGGAGATCGAATCTATCATCCGGAACTCTCTGGTCTGCCGGTTGGCGATGTGCGGGGGCGGGAAGCCCTATGTCGTGCCTCTCTGCTTCGGGCTGCTGGGGACGGCCCTTTACTTTCACGGCGCGGTCGAGGGGATGAAGATGGATATCCTCCGGAAAAACCCGCAGGTCTGCTTCGAGTTCGAGACCGATGTGGAGCTTCAGCCCGCCGACGCCTCCTGCCGGGTGGGGATGAAATACCGGAGCGTGATCGGCAGCGGTCTGGCCGTCATGGTGGAGGACCCTGAGGAGATCCGGAAGGGCCTGGAGGCGATTGCGCGCCAGTATATGGGCCATGTGACCGATTTCCCGGCGGCGATGCTGGAGAAAACGGCGGTATTCCGGGTGGATATCGGAGAAATGACGGCAAAGCAGGCGGGTTTTTAGCCTTTGATATGGTAGAGAATGCTGTCCGGGTCCTCCGGAGCGCCGATACTTTTCAGGAAATCCACATGCGCCCGGAAATCCCCCACCTCGCACATCTGGTGCGAATCGCTGCCCAGGGCGATGGGGATGCCTTTCTTCAGGCAGAGCGCGAAAAACTCCGGTTCGGGGCTGTTGCCGTGGAAGTTCAACTCGGCGGCCACCGCGAAGGCGGCGAGGAGTTCGGCCACCGGGCCGAAAAGACGCTCCGGCACAGGCATTTTGAGCCTCCGGAAAACGCGGAACGGGTGGGCCAGGATGTTCACCCCGTTGGCGAAAAGGCGCTCCGTGGCCTCCAAAAATTCGCGCTCCACGGCCGCGCTGTCGGGGCGGGCCGAAAAGAGTTCGGGCAGGTTATGCACGGCCCCCAGCAACACGTCCCATCCCGCCCGGTCTTCCTCCAGCAAGGTAATCCCGCCCGCGCCATCGCACTCCACCTCCAATCCGAACAAAACGTCCTCCGCGCGATAGGCGGACATAGCGGCCCGGTAATGGGGCATCCGCGACCGCCCGGCGGCCCGCTCTCGGGCGCACAGGCCCGGATCGAGCAGGTAGGCCGCCCCCCAGTAGTCGCTCTCGTTCAGATAAAGCTGCCCGGAATGCTCTGTCAGGCAGAGGCGGTGCAGGCCGCTTGCCCTGGCTTGGGCGATGGCTCCCGCCGCATTCACATCCTGGGCGCAGTAGGCGTATTCGGTATGGCAGTGGTAGTCGGTGATTCGCATGGGCAGCTCCTTGCTGATTCTTGAAATCATATTCACCGTAGGGCCGGCCTCTCCCTGCCATGTATTCAGGCTGCCGCGCCTGGGTATAATATAAGGAACCAACAGGAGGCCCGATCATGCGAAAAAGTTTGAGCCTGTATCAGACCGACAGGGGACAGCGCCGGTACTGGCGGCTGACCCCGGGCGCGAGCCGGGAGCCGGAAAGCGATGAATTCCGGGGCGGCATCGCCGTGGAGGAAGAGGACGTGGAGGAAGTCGGAGTCGCCTGGGAAACGGATCTCCTCTACTGCGAGCGGTACTCCCCCAGCGCCGCAGAGGAAGACGCTCTCCTGACCGAGTATACGGTGGCGCAGTGCCCGCGCTGCGGGCAGGCGGACGTGAAGCTGGTGGCGATCCGGAACGGGTAGAGCGCGGCGGAGGCCGGGATACGGGGAAAGAAAGGGGCCTTGAAAGGATCAGCCTGTTACGCTTCTGATAGCCTAACCCAAGTTGCCACCTAGCCCGGGGCCAGTCCCGTTGGCCGCTGTCGGGGCGCGATTCATCGCGCCCTGCCCGGCCGTTGGGCGCGATGAATCGCGCCCCTACCCTTCCGACCTCAGTTCGCGGAGGTAGCAACTTGGGTTAGCCTATCTGCTGATCCGGAGGATCAGCAGATATATCTTCCAATGTCTGACGGCTGCCTGCTAAATCTTACGCAATCCCCCAAGGATATATTGGCCGTATACTATTTGCCGTTCGCCTCGTTTTGTTTTTTGCCCTTTTTCTCCTTGAAACTGATGCTGGCCGAGTTGATGCAGTATCGCTGGCCGGTGGGTTTGGGGCCGTCGTCGAAGACGTGGCCCAGGTGTCCGCCGCATCGGCTGCACATGACCTCGATGCGGCGCATTCCGAAGCTGTTGTCGTCTTTGGTGACGATCTTGCTCTTATCGACGGCGTCCCAGAAGCTGGGCCAGCCGCAGCCGGAATCGAATTTGGTGTCCGAGGTGAAGAGTTCCTGCCCGCACCCGGCGCAGACATAGGTTCCCTCTCCCTTGAAATTCCAGTATTTGCCGGTAAAGGCCCGTTCCGTTCCCTTCTCCCGCAGGATGCGATACTGCTCCGGGGTGAGGATATTGCGCCATTCCTCTTGGGATTTCTCCACTTTATCGCTCATGGGCTTGGCTCCCTTGTTCGCAGTCGAAGCGGATTCGATGACCGGGGCCGCATCGCGGGCGGGCTGAGAGCAGCCTGCCGCCCACAGCAGCGGCATCCATAACAACCATCGGCAGTCCATCGCTTTACTCCTCGCTGGCGTTCCCTCTTGAAGAGCTACTGTCTCTATTGTACCCTTAAAGATTGCGGGCGTCAAGGGGATATGGGACTCTCCGGTTGCGGCAGCCTGGAGATGGCTTCTATATTTCCCACTCGCCATGACAGGCAAGCGAAAGCCCTGTTTCAAATCTCAAAATACATCCGGTAAAGCAGGTTGTGTATCGTATTTTATCAACCTTTATCGTAAAAGTGTGACCAATTTCACACTCTAAATGTGAACTAGTTCGCAGAGTTTTAAATAAAAGCCTGCTATAATGGGGATGCTCGCATCGGCCCGATCCTTTACCTTGATGCAAGGAGGCTTCAGGATGGACGATTCATCTGATTTCCCCTAGTCGGACTGCCGCGCAGTATCCCTGTCCCTGCGGCTTCCGCCCGCGCCTCCGGTTTCAGGTGCAGGCGGTTCTGGAAAGGTTTTCCATCCACCGACCGGAGGATGTGGAGGACGCGGTGCAGGAGATTTGCGCCGCATGTCTTCTGAGCCGGCATCGCTTTCGGGGCTTATGCCGCTTCGACACCTGGCTGGGACGGGTGGCGGAATACACCGCCATCGATTACGCCCGCAAACACCTGCGCCAGCAGGAAATCTCGGAGTCGCAACTGGCGGCAGGGGTTTTCGAGGGACTCCTGGAAGCGTCGGCCCGGGCGGATGAAGCGGCCCTGCACCGGCAGGCGGGGCTGCACGACTGGCTGGAAAGCGTTCTGGAACGGCTCCCGCCGCGCCAGCGCCAGGTGGCGCGCCTCTACTTCTGGGAGAGCCTCTCGTGCCCGGAGATCGCGGAGCGGCTGGATCTGAAGCCGCAGACCGTCCGGGCGGCGCTCCATTTCGGCCTGCGGGCCTGCCGGCGGATGATCGCTCTATCGGAGGCGAAATAAATCGGGGGCAGCGCCCCGGAGGCATCAACAAAACGCCCTGCCGAAACGACTATAGTATATGAGAGACAACGATAACAAGGGAGTGAGTCCTATGCAGATCAAGCCCATGTCGGATCCTGTGCATCGGGGGCGGCTTCTGGCTTGTGCCGGAGGTGTCGCCCTCTGCGCGGGCCTGCTGGCCTGTGCAGGCGTTTGCCGCGATGCTCCTCGCCCGCGTGCCCCCGCCCGCCCGAACCGGCTCTCCCTGGACGGCTCCGGCGGTAGAGCGCCGCATCACCCTCTGAATTCTCCGAAAGCGCCCGTATCGAGGGCATCCGCAACCGCTGAAGCCGATTACAACCGCGCCCTGGAGTCGGCCCGGAGCGGCAGCCTGACCGATGCCCTGTCCGATTTCCGCCGGATCGCCCGCCTGCCGGAGGCGGCCTCCGTCCGGGACGCCGCGACCGGAACCGACCTCCGGGAACGGGCGGCCTACCAGGCGGCCATCTGCCTGTCAGCCGCAGGCCGCTCCCGCGAGGCGATCCAGGCTCTCGATGCGCTTCTGTCTCGGACCCCTTCCGCCACGATCCTGATCGGCTGCCGCGACTATCTGGCAAAGCTCCGGGGAGGCCGCCTGACCGCTTCCGAAGAGCGGTGGCTGGCCCGGGCGCAGAAGAAGCGGCAAGAGGAGGAGAGGGCGCGGCAATGGCGGCTGGCCGCCTGCGGGCCGAAGGCGCTGGGGTATGTGCTGCGCTCCCACGCCCAGCCCGCCTCCTGGCAAACGCTGGCCCGGGAAGCCGGAATGACCCGCCAGGGCACGAGCATGGACGGCCTCGCCCGGTGCGCCCGGCAGCGGGGCTTCTCGGCAGTAGGGGTGCAGGTGGACCTGGCGCAACTGACCGAGCAACCGCCGCCTGCCAGCGCGTTGCCGCTCTGCCCGAATTATGTGATTGCGGAGCAGGCCGACCGGCAGAAAGTGCAAGTGTAGCATGGAGGAGAAAGGGGGATGTGTCCAATCAAGGATCGGCTTAAGAGTGGAAGAGATATATGCTGATTTTAAGACAGTAGAAGCAGGGCCTATTCAAAGGGCTTTAGCGTTCATCCTTTTTGTTATGTGCTTTTTATTCATCTTGTACTTAGGCTGGAGGAGCTTATGGCAAACTCATTATTACAGC
The DNA here is from genome assembly GCA_020846535.1 of Armatimonadota bacterium. Taxonomy (GTDB): domain Bacteria; phylum Armatimonadota; class JADLDR01; order JADLDR01; family JADLDR01; genus JADLDR01. The sequence continues at coordinate 17,484 of JADLDR010000084.1, forward strand.
ATATCAATAATGATCAGATCGCACTTCAATGCGAGGGAGTTTCTTGCCGAAAGCGTTTGATAAAATGGTCACGGCGATATTTGAATAGTATAGATGATATAGAGGATGTGTGCCAAGAGGTTTGTATCCGCTGTTGGTCAGAAAGAAATACGTTCCGCCATAAAGCCAATATTAATACGTGGATTTATAGCATTTTAATAAATGTATGCAAAGATTTTTTGATTTGGAAAAGAAAACATCCCGAAATATTAGTATGCGAAATAAATATGATAGATTCAAAATTACTAGAGTTAAATTCATATATAGATTCTAATGCATTTTATTCAAGTCAATACAGGATTGTAGATATAGTGCAATCCGCTTCAATGAAATTAACTGATTATCAGAAGCTCCTATTAGAATGGAAATATATTCAAGGTTTTACGAACGCTGAGATCGCAGAACGGCTAGGAATCAAAAAGGAAAGCGTAAGTATCGCCATCCACCGCTCACGCAAAGCATTTATTAAGCTGGTTAGAGACTTAGAATAAATTCATCTTTACAGAAGACAATTTCAGGCATTCGATAAATACGCTTTGATTGCCGATAGCGAGTTGGCAAACGGCTTCAAACCAAAGTCTTGATCCAATGGAGGAATTTTCAAAATGTTACTTCGACTTTGTATTAGCTGGTTAGTTTGGATTAGTATATTGCCAGCATACAGCAAACCCCGTATTAATGCCACTATTAATGGTTATTTTTTAACGCCACAGGGTCAACTCGTTCGTCGTGCCGTACACTTATCTAGTGAAGCAAAATTTACGCTAGCAAGCGAGCGACTTCACCTTCTATGGTCAAACTATTATTTCGAAGGGCTTTTGGAAAGTACACAACCGGTATATGGAGTGAGAATTTTTTTAGGCCATAGCCTAATCTACCCACGACTGTTTCCAAAGCCAACATCAAAAGTAACTCTGCCCGATTGGCGGATTCCTTTATCTATGAATCCGCGTTATGGATTTCCTCCCGTTATCGAAATCGAAGGAGCTGATAGGAAACGGAGTCGGGTATTGTTGCATGCTATTGGTGTAGAAATTCTTCCGTTACTGCCGTTAAAGATTGACTGGTTAACTTTAGAACGAATTCATCTCATACGACAGTTTCTTAAGAAAAATACCGACCGATGGATAATAAAACTCCAAACAAGTAAGATTCCCTTTGTGATCCTAGGAGAGGAAGGGCAAATAGTAATGATAGACCCGCCTCAACGACCCCTATATATGCAGCGATATACTGGACCGAGTCCTTTATCTGCACAGATTTATTATGGGATGTTCAATCCAAACAATCAAAGTCTCTCACAGAATATCGTTAAACTTCAGTCCAGCGCAATTCATTTAATATCTACCTCAAATTGGTGTGCGCTTCCCGAGTTAACACAAACTCATGCAGCAAAATTACCGGATGGAGTCTTAACTCTAGAGGCAATTATACATAAAATTTTAGATTTTAAATTATATACCAAATCTAATTTTAATCAAGATCTGTTTGATAATAGTAGGGGGATTGTTCCCTCATCATTTATCATGTATAAGCAACAAATGGCTCAGCTTTGGTCTGTGGTTTTGTCTGAAAGAAGTAAGGTTGAGCGAAAAAAAATAATAAAGTACGTTAGTAAATTACGCCAAAATATTAAAAAAGATAGCCCTAGATTTTATAGAACCTTACACTCTTATGAGATAATAGAGGGAATCATTTTTTACCTAGAAAAACAGATATTAAGAGAGTTTTTCTATTCGCCTGAAGGGATACGACTAAAGAATAAGGACGCTATGCTACAAAATAGATCTCAAAATATAGAATACCAAGATTACCAACATTACATCCCCACCTCACATTTCAGTATTGGGGAAAGTGGTCTGTATATAATACGTATAGCTGAAAGTCTTCATCTTCCTTGGAAAAAATTATTATTCTCTAAAAGGTTAACTATCAACCAATTACTGGCAATGATGGAATCCGTTGGCAATTCAGTTAATCAGACAAAATCATACTTCAATGGAAAAGAATCTCCTTTATTTATCAAGGATTCTTCTATCTCACAGAGGGCCTCTTTATTATATCCGCCCTTAAAACATATTTATAAAAATTGGAAACCACAAGTATCAATTTTTATACTTAATAATATAAAAAATAAAAGTTATAAACATATATATTTATATGTTAGAGGTATGTATTATGATATATATATAGGACAGCAATTATTTTTAGATATCCCAATATATCCACAAAGACAATATAAATTTTATTATACTATACCTGGAGAAACATATTATATTTATGGACATTGTTATCTATATTACTCTAAATATAAAAAATTTATACTTACTATAAATACACCTAACTTTCAACAATCTTTTGATTCTTTATTATGCCCCAAATTATTTGAATTTTCGCATAGGATTACTGCACAAAATCCATTCCAGTGGCAAACCAGGATTTTAAGAGCGCCTCATCAAGCAAGGCTTACTCTGCAAATAATTGGGCGGCCTTTAAAAATAATACACAAAGTGGACTATAGAGTCCAAGTATTGGATGAGATTACTAACAAACCTATCTCTCAAGCAGTTGTTATATTAAAAGATGTTAATAAAAAATTATGTGCTATACTAACTGATAGTGAAGGCATAGCTACATTTTATTTAGAATCTGGTAATTATATTATTACAGTTTATGACAGTAAATATACATCTTGTTATCTCCAAAGATACCGTTCAATTAGTGTTGTAACTCAGGATAGAATAACGGACACTTATGTTTTACATCACCACTATCCAATAAAGGGGCGTATTATGTTCAATGGATTCACAGGCGATATTCGTAAAGTACGAGTTCAGGCTTACCAGCCAGGGTCTGCTATATTATCTGGGACTGTGAACCCAAATATAGATCGTGGAACATATGAATTTTGTATACTCAATCAAGGAGAGATCACAGAAGGAGAGTGGTTATTATCTTTTATATATAAAGATATATCTATAAATATAAAACCTATTTATCGTAAGGTTATAGTTTCGGGAGATTGCGATGAGGTTGCAGGAGCATTAAAACCAAAGGGACATCACATAAACGCCAGCGACTGTGGCCTGTTTATATTTTCATCTAAATAATCCAAGCTGCTCTTGGCTGTGCTTCACGCTCTTTGGATGTATAGGGGTGCAATTAATCGAGGGGTGGTCATAATTCTAAGCCGCCTTCAAAAAAGGTTTGAGGCCCACGTTCAAGGGCAGATGCTGCTCAAAGCGATAGAGGAGCGCGATCTGATAGACCAGGATGGCCCCTAACACGAAGCGTTGAGTGGCGATCCAGCCTTTGGTCGGGACGGCTCCATGGCTGTCGAAGATGCCTTTGAAATGTTCGTTGAAGTTCTCCATGGCCACCGAGCGCAGCTTGTGGAAGAGGCGGCGTACCTCCACGCCCGCATCGGTGTGCGGATAGGGGCCATAGCGCGTCGTGATCAGGAGGCGGCCCTGCTGGTCACAGGCCTGCTGGACGTTGGGCGCGTGGTCATGCAAGTCCCCCAGCACGGCTCGGGTCGGGAGGGGCACTGCCCGCAGCAGAGCCGGAGCGACTTCGTTATCGGCGACATTGGCGGCGGTGAGTTCGGCGGCCAACGGGATCCAGAGGCCAGCGACGATAGTTGCCAGGTGCAGCTTCCAACCGTAGACCCAGCCATGCCAGCCGGACTTCGTCCAGGCTGCTTGGGTGTCGATGGAGGTATGGGGCACAACGCCTGCTTCTCGGTCTTTCTTGTGCCAGACCCCGCCCCGGGCGGCCAGCACGGTGCTATCCAGGGCGATGGCCCGCCCACAGGTCGCCCACGGCTGGAGCAAGGCCACCAGATGCCGGCCCAGACAGCCGATCTGGGCCGGTAAGGTCGCCGGCAGGGCCTTCAGGCGACGCTCCCACGTGCGACGGCTAGGCGATTGCCCTGCTTGGGTCAGCAAGGCGCGTAAGGTCTGCATCTCAGCGGTCGGTTCGGCCAAGATGCTGCACAGTTCCTGGACATGATGGAGCCGTCGGACGATCATGATGACTAAGGCTTTCAGAAACAGGCGGTCTGGATAGACCTTCGGGCGGCCCCGGCCCCGTTTCACGGGCGGCGCGGGCATCGGGATGCGATCAACGAGACAAACCAACTTGACAAGCAGCGAGTCGTGGCGTATCATGAGGGTAGCCTCCGGAAATGAGATGGGTTGCTACCCTCATGATACCGGAGGTTGCCGGGGCAGGGCAACCCCTCCCCCCGCCTTTTGATTTATGACCACGCCTCAATTAATCATGTTCCAATGAGTAACCCATTTAACTATCATTTACTAATCGCTTATAGATAAGACAAATGAAGTTCGTATAATCAGACACTGGTTTTATCTCACTGTTTATACGAATCCCTTATAAAATATCCATTATATATTAAAATATCAAGCTTTCGACAAATCCTATATTCACTAAAATTTCCGAACTTTTCAAGAGAGAATGTAAAGATTCCATTCAAACTCAAAGTCTAATATAAATGAGAGGGTATAGAATGTCAAGTAATAGCTTGGAAATAGGGATCTATTGAATATGAATATGACTGGAAGGGGGGAGCATACCTTGCCTACAAGCATTCGGCTGGATAGCAGATATTTCTGCTAGTATGTAGCTATGAAACTATTATATATCATCACAATTAGGAGGCATTTAAATAAAACTCAGTGTATGGATGATTTTAAGCATCACTTGTCTGATTGGTCTTATGTCGCTAAGCAGTGTATCTGCCGACTTTATACCAATCCAGTCCTTCTCCGTGACGGCTTCAGGTTTACATCGGGATGTCAATTCCGGTACTAATCAGCAAGTCACGCTAGATTTAATTTATGACCAGAATCCTACTGGGGACTGGCACACGATTTCGGGACAGTCTTATACGGTAGCGGCTAATTTCACCTCATCCCAAGCGACCTTAAAAGGGTTGTATTTACAAGATGTCAACGGTAACACGATTGCTTCTGCCACATCTCAAACAGGGACGACCTCCTTATCGGTAAACACGGCGATCACCTCTTCAACCAATTGTAAATGGCATATAGAGCTTGAGTATGACCATAAAACCGGTGAAGTGAAAGTGAAGGTCGTCTGGGATTGCCCTGTAGACAATACAGGGCAACGCGCTGTAGATGTAACCGTTCTGAACGAAGCGACAGGCAACCCTTGGTCAGGATGTACAGTTATCCTTCAGAAAACGGGCGGATCCCCGGTCTCAACCCAGACAGATGCTCAAGGCAAAGCTAATTTTAACAACCTTGCTCGTGGAGAGTATACATGCACCGTCTACAAAGGGGGCAGCATGGCCTCCTGCAAGATGGTTCGAAACTACTCACTTAACACCAAGCGGAAGACCCAACTCCACGACACTTATGTGATCTCACAACATTATTCCATCCAAGGCAAAATAGCCTTAGCCGGAGGGGCGAGTATAAGCTATGCCCAAGCTCATGCACAAAAAGGCAGCACAAACCTCAACGGTATTATCAATCAAACGCCAGATGGCGACGGCAAATATCTGTTCATCATCCCTGGTGCAGGTGCAGCTCCTGATCCAGGAGATTGGACGGTTACGATCACCTACTCTGGTCCGGGGACCATTACAATCAACCCGACCTCTCGCACAGTAACGGTGCCGAATAACTGCTCGACCGGTGCAGGAGCTCAGTCCCCATACGGGTCACATAGCATCCCAGACGCAGGTCTCTTCACGATTACCAGAAGCTAACAATTGGAGGGCAAGGCATTACTTGCTATGAATGAAAGGTAATGCCTTGCCCTCCAATTGTTTTTGCTTTGTAGTCCTGGGTATATTTCGTCGAATTAGTTCTACAACGATGGTTCAGGTTGCCCCCAGTTTCCGCAAGGTGCGCTGCCGATGCGAGCGATAGGCCGCGTAGTTCGCCTGCTGGATCTGGTGCAGCACCCTTAAGGCGGCGGGGACGTCGAACACCGGCTTGGGCAAGACGACTTGCAATAACCATCGGGCTTGAGGCACGGTCAACGCTGGCGCTTGCGCCCGCAAGGCGTGCTGCACGGACACCAAAAACAGATGGGCGATCAGGATCAAGGTGACATGATGATACCAGCCCCGCCAACTCCGCAGGGCATACTGGTTCAGGTGCAAGGCGTCCTTGGCCTCCTCGATGCACTGTTCGACCGGCCAACGGGCGGCGGTCAGCCAGGCCAAGCGCGTCGGGGCCATGTCCGCCGGAGCATTGCTCAGGAAGGATTGGATCTCCCCGGTCAGGACATCCCGACGCAACACCAACCAGACGTCGGGGCCCGGCAAGCGCTCCCGGACCGCAATCATCCGCACACAGGCAATGTCGGCGACCAAGGGGCCTTTGTGCTCCTCATGCAACGTGTAGCGTTGCCAGCCTTCCGGTGCTACCCGGGCCGCGATTTGACTCACGGGCTCCGGTCGGGGCGCATCCGGGGCCCGTCGTGTCCGCGTGGGCGGGCGTCCTTGGCCGCGCCAGGTCGGAGCCAGCGTCGGGGGCCGTTGCGGCCCCCCCTGGGTGTCGGAGGGCACTTCCATGAAATACCACTTGCCCAGCGCGTCGATCTGATCCAAGAGCGACCGATCCCGCCCAAAGAACTCATCGCCGATCACCCACCCAAAGGCGATCTGCTTGCGGTCCACCAGACCTTGCAGCATCTGCCCGGCCAGGGCCAGTTGCGTCTGAAAGCCGACCTCTTCCGGAAAGCCACAGCGTTCGCGGAGCGGGGCATCGTCCTCCCCAAACCAGACCGATGGCACATACAACTGCCGATTCAACAGTGTATGCCCCTGCTCGCTGGCATAGACGGCCAACAGGGCGACCTGGCCGTGGTCGATCTTGCCGGTTTGGTTACAGTATTGCCGGGCCACCCCCACCAAGGTCGTGCCTTTCCGGGGCCAGCCCGTTCCATCCAGAATGACACAGCCTTCCGGGTCGCCCAGCGTCTCTTGCACGGCCCGCTGGTGTTCGGCCAGCAGGGCCATCCCAGGGCGCCGCCCCCACGAAGTGTTGCAGACAGCGCACGTTGGTCTCTCCCAAACTCCGGGCCAGCGACCGCGTGTAGTAGGTGGCCGCCGTCATCAGGTGGCCTTGCCGGGATTTCAGGCCCCATTCCCGCTGCTCCCGTCGTTGAAACAAAGGGGCAAAGCGCTTCCAGAACGCCTCCCACTGCTCCAACAACCCTTCGATCTGTTCCGGCTGCAAGGTCAGCAGGGGAGGCCTTTGCTGCCTTGCAGGAGGGTCTAGAGCGATCCCTGGCGTAGCCTACATGGAGGTGTCCTCCAAGAGAGTGATGGTGATCTCTTTCTCTTGTGAGGATACCCCATTCTCAACACCCGTTCAACCAAACCATCGTTGTAGAATTAGGTAGAAGGAGATAATTTCTCTCCATTGAATAGTAGATAATCCGCATAAGACGTTTTTAGTTTTAGAAAAACGAGGCTTTCTGTGGTAGATGTTGCTGCTTGTGGACGAGTTTGCAAAAACCGACGATTACTTCGACAATCGGTTGTATTGTGGTCATGTGCAGCGTGATCCATTCTGAGGGAGATAAAAAAGATGCCTGCTTGGTCTCGCTGGAGTAGGGTTTGGGTTGCCCTATGGATTGTGTTGACAACCGTTCCTTCAAGTGCATCTATAAGTGCAAAGGGTATACTCATAGGCTACTTTATAAATAAACAAGGAAAACTGAAGGTCTCTCAGATCAAGATAAGCACGATGCCCAGCAGCTTAGGGAAAGAAACCTTCTTCCCACTGAAAGCTGGCTACTATCTATGCCTTACAGTTCGCACAGATCAAGCGTTTCGACGGGTAAAACTGGTATCTGAACAAGGCCGATTGCTGTGGCAGCGGGCTTACCCAAAAGATACAACACGCGTCAGTTTGCCCCACCATCCACAAGGATGGATCAGCGTGAGGGGTGACGAAGGGCTTCGATTTCGCCTCATTATTATCTACACCAATGGACATCAGGAACGCATTGAGCCAGCATATTCAGCCAAAATCGGGAAAGTGCTTCCACTTGCCGTTGATTGGCTGGATTTCGTCAGGATAGCAGAGGCAGCGCACCTACTTGAGTCTAAGGGACCAAGTATTTTCCCTGGTTTTTCGTTGGCTAAGGTGCCTTTTTCATTGGAGGGTGCCGCAGGGCAGTGGGTGCTTATCAATCACCCTAACCCGCCTAAAGGCTTTGTGCCCTACCGTGGGCCATTGCCGCAAGCACCGTTTCCGATGAAAGTGTATATCGGTTACGGGATGACGGGTCCTGATAGCAGAGGCTGGTCTTGGGGCGTCAACGGTGTTCCTGTGGCAGCCTTGAAATTCATGCCTTATTGGTGGGTGCTAGAACGCCACGCTTCACCAGGATTTGATGTCGTCCGAGAGCCTGAGACGAACGACAGGATTTATGTGGTGCTTCATGAAGCCTTTCATGCTTGGTGGAATAAGCGTTTCTCATCTGAATCAGAAACGAGTGGATCTGTCCTACAACCGCCAGCCTCTTGGGCCATCCAGAAAACTGAGCAAGAATGCTTGTCACGGGCCATACAATCAGCAGAGGAGACCGGGCAACAATGGGTCAAAGCTTTTTTACTAACACGTGAACGTCGGCGTCAAGCGCAAGGGTTGACACCAGCAGCCAAAGCCCGCGAGCAGTTGCTGGAAATGGGAGAGGGATTGTCCATGTATGTGGGCGAAAAGGCCATGTTGGCTGGTCAGGCTCAAGATTATCGCCCCTTAAACGCCCTCTATGCGGATTCGGAATTTCGAGGTTATCACATTGTCTCTCAAGAAGCTTCCATCCTGGGGGATCAGATACGCGAAGGGCATGATATGCATTCTTCCGGACGAGCCATGGTACAGCTTTTAGAACGGTATGTGGTCGATTGGCAACTGAAAGTGCTTGCTGGGAAAAAGGCAGAGGATTTATTGTCTGAGTCGGCACAATTGGTCCCTCTGCCGGAGGCTTCCCAGATGCAGGCACTCTACCAAGCCGAAAGGGCCATTATAAATTCTCTCCGAAGCCCTAAAAGTCTGCAAAGGGGCGATCCCTTTTCTCCTCCCGCCTCCGCCCTGAAAGTCTGGCTAGAGGGCCTCCCTATAGACCTTTGGCGGTCAATCCAATACGCCCAACATCAGATGGGAAAGCCAGTCTCCGAGTTCCACGGAAACCTGCCCGGTTTAGCACTGGAGATTAATGCGCCTGTAGTGGCGGAAGTTCGCCCGAAACAGGTGAGTATCCTATGGGAAGCAAGCAGGCCCTTAGCAGTGTGGCAGACTAAAGAAGGGGTTTGGCTCCAAGGAGAGGGATTATATCTCGGTGGACAAGTACAGATCACCTGGGGAACTGATGGGATCCATGTGCGTTATCACGATGATCTTTGGACCTTATCATCCAGCCAGGCTGTCCAGGCATCCAAGGAGTCGGCCATTCTTTTTACTTCTGGAGTGCTTAGAGCATGGGCGAATAGAAAGCCTGCCAAAGCAGGACAAATTATCAGCATACAAGGCAATTTAAGCGGGCTTTTCTTTAATGCCCGGACCGCTCAATGGGAACGACAGGCATTATCCCTACCGCGAAGTGTAAGCGACTTAGCCTTCGTATCTGATGAACCCTATGATTTAAAAATGACGATCACGCCTCTCTTGTATAAATCTCGTACATACCGTATAAAGATGATTAATCGTTCGAATATTTTGAAACATAAGGGTATATGGAGTCTTACTCCAGCCCGGTTCCGGCTGCCTGATCTAACATATGCGGTTTCTCTGCATATAGATGAACGAGGTAGTATAGGGCTTTGGTATCGCGACAGCCACTGGCCCCTCTGGCAAATCAATAACGATCTGACTCGTTCGCTGCCAATTATAGTGCTTGATGCTATACAAAGCAAGCCAATAAGCGGGGCAACTGTTATAATGCTGAGTAGGTGTAACGACAAGCCCATAGCGCGAAATACTGGCCTTGAAGGTCAAGTGATATTTGAGTCTTTGGAGCCTAGCATCTATGATATTATGGTCTCAGGGCACCCCCAATTCTCATGTTTTATCAAGCGTCGGTATGATTTTCGAACAGTACGTGAAGCTGACCTTGATTCAAAACGTTATCGCTACTCGGTGAGCCGTCATTATCCTATTCAAGGAACTATTGCCATTAATGGCACGAGCAACCCGGATAAGGTGAGGGTGATCGCTCAACGTAAGGATGGGAAAATCATTCAGGGTCAGGTGAAATTATCACCCAATCCTGATGGCACTTACGCTTTTTTTATCCCTTCTGATGGGGCGATTGCAGCAGGAACATGGCAGGTAATAGTCTCCTATCAAGGGAGCGATACCATACAGCCTAGGGCGTGTTCCGTTACCGTACCCAGCGATTGCAGCCCAACAGCAGGAATTCAGCTGTCGCCAGGTTCACACCGTCCGGTAGACGTGGGGCAGTTTCACATTACCATTGATTCCCCGGCCAAGTGATGACGGATACAGTAGCTCTACCTCGTTTTAGTGTATATTAACACCTCAGTGGTTTGTACATACTTAGCCTGATTGCACCAGGCTACCTCATCCGTTTTGCAACGAAGCTTGGGGTTTGTTAAGACAGGAGTCTGGCTTTTTGGGTATTTCAGTGGTCGCCTACAACTGATCTGTAAGCTGATATCAGCGTATCTCCTCCAGTTTAACACTAACAGCCCGCCTCTGTTTCCCACTGTCCATCCAGGCAGCTATCGCGCGCCCTGATCAAATTCGATGTCTCCTCGATCCCGTCCGGCGCCACCGTCACGGCGGCGACCCTGCAGCTCTATGTGAGCGCCGGACAGAGCAACAGCGTGACCGTTTCGGCCTACAATATCACGGCCTCCTGGCAGGAGGGGACGGTCACCTGGAACAATGCGCCGGCCTCCGACAGCACGGCGCAGGGTTCCGCGACCGTGTCCTCGGGCGATGTCAACACCTGGAAGAGCTGGAGCCTGCAATCGCTGGCGCAGGGGTGGGTGAACGGCTCGGTGACCAACTACGGGGTGAAGCTGCAAGCGTCCGGGGGGACGGCTCCGAACAACGCCTCGTTTTATTCCAGCAACTATACGGGGGACACGTCCAAGCGGCCCAAGCTGGTCGTCACCTATACCTCCGGAGGCGGTGGCACGACGGTCACGATCAACGCTTCCGATGACGAGAGCGCCGTTTCGGGGCGGGCGGGGCAGAATTACGGCAGCAACACCTTTTACGGGGGGCTGTTCGTGGGGTATGCGGGCAGCGGCGACCCTTCGGGCATCGCCCGGGCCTTTCTGAAGTTTTCCCTGAGCTCGATCCCCGCCGGGAAGACGATCACCAGCGCCCGCCTGAAGGTCTATCTGAACACCGGCCTCAACACTTCCGCGGCCACCGTGGAGGCGCACAAGGGTGCCAACGACTCATGGACGGAAAGCGCCCTGACCTGGAACAATGCGCCCGCCTACACCAGTTCGGCGACCGCCTCCGTGTCGGTGAGTACAACGGGGTGGTATCAATGGGATGTGACGGCGGACGCGCAGGCGGAATACGCGGGGGACAAGACGCTGACGGAGGCCCTGAAAGCCGCCTCCGAGACGACCGCGACCTGGAAGTATCTGGTGGAAAAGAACGCCTCCAGCGCCTATCAGCCCGTGCTGGAAGTGACTTGCAATTAAAGGAGGAACCCGGCGATGAAGCGCAAATATGATAGCATGTATGGGCGATGCCTCAGCTTCCTGTTGATTGCGGCGCTCCTGTGCGCCAGCCTGGGGCCTGCTTTCGCGTCCGGACCGGCGGGGCAGGGCGAGAAAGCCGGGGCCGCGCAGTCGCGCAAGCCGGAGCCTCCCGCCTTGCGGGCGCTGTCGGCAAAGGAGATGCAGGGGCTGGTGGGCAGCGGGGCGCACCGGCAGCAGAGCTTTTGCGGCAGCCATCCCTGGTGGCCGACCGAAAAAGGGGTGAACATCGGGAACGGCAATCTGGCGGTGGGCGCGGGCGATCTGAGCGTCCAGGCGGGGAGGGGCTTGGGCCTGAACTTCACCCGCACCTACAACGCCAATGACGACACGGTGGGCGGCTTCGGGATCGGGTGGACCTACAGCTACGATATGACCCTGACGGAAAGCGGCTCCGGGACGGCCATCCACAAGCTGCCCGACGGCACAAGGGTCTATGTCCTTAGAAACGCCGACGGCAGCTATACGCCCCCGGCGTGGTGCCACGATACCTACAGCTCGACCTACCAGACGACGGACAACGGCAACGGCACGCTCCGGTCGGACGCGACGGGCGATACGGTGGCGACC
>JADLDR010000085.1 GCA_020846535.1 Armatimonadota bacterium
AAATGAAACACCTGACACTATTGAAGATGATTGTCGTGGTAATCTTTCTGTTAGCATTTTCCGCCCAGGTTTTTGCCACACCGTCTGTCAGCGTGACAAAAGATTATCCGGTTTTATGGGTCAATGGGCCGATTGCTCAAACAACACCTATAATAGCTACTGTAGCTGATAACGGCAGTCCTCTATCGGGTGTTACGGTAAGCTTTTCGACAACTAAGGGATCTATTAGCCCGTCAAGCGCACAGACTGGTAGCGATGGGAAAGCTGCTACAACCCTCTCGACTAGTGGTTCCTCTACCAGTGGTACTGCAACCATAACAGCTTCAGTCACTATCAATGGACAACCATATAGTGGAACCACCACAGTAAAATTTACGTTTGGAAGCTGGAATAAAATATTTTCAGGCACTGGATCAGGATCAGTCAGTTGGACAGTGATTAGCGGGTCCGTAGAGGCGTGGGTTGAGGGACATCTCCTTATATACAGCGGCCAAACGATTGCTTGTGAAACGGAGGTCGGAATTAAGGCTACTCTTTCGGGATCCAATGTGCAGGCGAATGGATCCGGGCAATCTCAACTTAATTACAGTCTAACCTGGGTAGGTAATCCGAACAATACTAATTCTCCCCCTCCTTCACGCCTGAAAATTAAAGAAAGCTATACCGCAAGTCGAGAACTAGCGATGCAGCCCGGTACGGGGGGGATGAATCCTTCAGGATCGGCGCGTGCTCAAGCGCAGACACAAGGCTCTGATCAAATTCAACCTGATATACACTCTATTGTTTTCAATGTTGGGAGTGGCTCTACGGAAACAGGGACAGACGGGCCGGACGTCCATGTAATCCTTAACGGTTACATAGACAGCAGTAGCGGTGAGATTGACGATTCATTTGTAACCCTGAGTAGCGCTATTGCTCCATATATAAATACTATAAGGCAAAGTATAGTAGAAGATACTTCCACTGGATTAATTAGTGGAAATGCATCGGTGCTAGGATAAAAGCAAACAAGCAGGTTTCCCCATTATGAGGAAACCTGCTTGTCATAATCATAGGAAAGGAGTAGCAATAAGATGAAAGCGACATACATTTTTATATTTTTATTTCTGCTGGCTTCAGATGCCTCGCAGATCGTCTGCGCTCAAAAGGCTTCTTCAAAAGCGACCGGCATGCGTATTAACGTCCGGCCTACCGAACAAGACAGGCTCTTCAAGCAGCGGATATCCCTTCGGAATAAAGCGACGCCTGCGGAGGAGGTTCTCGAATCCATAGAGCAAGCAACCCGATTGAAGTTTACAATAGACAAAGAACTGAATTCCCGGCCTCGCAAACTCACCCTATTTTGCACGCAAATGGCTCCCGCTCAGGTGCTGGTTGCCATCGGGGAATTGTATGGTGGAGAGTGGGTGCGGAAAAGCAGGGGCGTTTTTTGCCTTGTGCCGCGAGGTCGGGGGGAAGATCCGGCGGAAAACATACTGGCTGAAATTCAAGCCGAAATAGACAAGCTGTCACCGGACAGCAATCAAAGCGATCTCAGCAGCGCCGATCAGAAAATCGTCAGCGCTATACAAGATCAACTCTATTATCTTCGCGGAGATCCGCTCTGGTCGGAGGGACTTTTTTTGAACGGTGTTTTGACCCGTAAAGAAAAAGTCGGCTCATTCTTTAACAACCAAACACAACGCATAATCTCTTGGGGACTCGGCAGCCGACAAGAAGAACAGGTGGGGGATCTTCGAACTGGCAGAGTCGCTACGAAATTTTGGACATATAGTAAATAACATTCTGGATCCCATGGACCAAGAGATAGCTAAAAACGATATCGCTAGAAGGGGTTTGCTATGAACAGTCGCCGATTCTACTCGAAGAAGCTGATCTTTGCCGTCGCGCTGGCCGGGTTTCTTTGGCTCAGCCCGAAGAGTCAGGCCGGGACGCAAGATAAAAATATGATACTGACAGCCAGGCCGGAGATGCCGCTTGCTCTGGAGAGCGGCGTCTCCATAACGCTGGACACCAAAGATGGCTTTGTGGAAAACCTGTCGGCGCTCAGCGATAAGACAGGACTGAACTTGATGACGCTCTTGACGGACTGCCAGCCCAAGGAAAAAAGAACGCTGAATTTCGACCGAAAGCCTGTCCGGGAGGTACTCGACAGCCTTGCAGCGATCTATCGCATGCGGTGGCGCGTGGTGGATTCCCAATCGGGGGTTGGGGCGTTTATTCTGGTAGAGGAACAGGAGCGCCAAAGCGATAAGGAGCGCCTTCAAAATCTGAAAAAGGAGATGGCGAGCGAACTGGAAAAGCGCGGTTGGCAATTGCCGGAAGATAGGGCGGACGGCTCGAAAGGCTTCGGGGGGCAATTGATGAAAGCATACAATCAACAAGCCCGACAAACGCTCAACGCTATAGAGAGTCGTTTGGACTCAGCTTCACTGGACAGCCTGGCAAACGAAGGCATCGAAATCATGCGATTGCCAGGCGATATCCGGCAATCTCTGGGGGGACTGCTCGAAGGCAGCCAACGCGCTTGGCTATACAATCGGACCCAACAGATGCTTTTCTGGCTTTTGAAACGATGATCGCTATGCTTGTAGGTTCTCTATAGCCCGTTCTGAACGATGGAAAAGGCAGTGGAATCCGCCCTCAGAGCGCCCCAGACCCAGCGCCTCCCCTGCCCGGCGCAGAGTATGGTGACCCGCCCCTCCAGCTTGAGGAAGCGAGCGCTTGATACTTTTCTTTCGTTATGGTATGATTAAAGCAACCTGATCGAAAGGAGGGGTTTTGACGCCATGCGACCGACAAAGCTGCGGTATCTAGCCTTGCTGCTGGCCGGAGCCTGTTTATGGCTGGGAGCCTGTCTGGGCGGATACCACGTCTGCGAAATGCAGGCAAGCGGCCACGATGCCGACGCCGCCTATTCCGCCGCCCAGAGCCTTGCGCCGCCCGACGCGCCGCTGTGCGTGGCCTGCGTCTGGGCCAAATCTGCATCCGACCTGACCCGCAACGACTTCCTTCCCCTTGCCCGGGCTGTGAGCGCCGCTTCGCCCGCGCTCGCCTCTATTCACCTCAGTCCGTTTCTCTCCACCTGCAGGTCCCGCGCCCCTCCCGCTGCGTAATCCTCCTATTCATACGAACTTCATCCATATACAGCGATCATAACGTGCCGGATGGCGGAATGCGCCTTCCGGAACGACGGCATTGCCATAGGGAGGCTTCCTGTGAAACGTATCATTGCCGTTTTATCAACTCTGTTAACTCTGCTTTCTATAACCGCCATTTGTACGGCACAGGATGAATCATCACCGAATAAGAACGAGGAAATCGAGGCAGTCAAGCAGGAAATGGAGGCTATGAAAGCGCGGATGGAAGAGCTTCAGCAAAAGCTGGAAGCTCTCCAGAAAGCAGAGGAGGAAAAAACAGCGCCTGCCGCGCCGGTTTCATCCTCCCTACTGAATCCGGATATCACCCTGTTGGGCAACGCAACCGGGCATATCGGAAGCGATAAGGGCGATCCTGACCGCGACCGCCTTCGGCTGGATGAAATCGAGCTGGGTATCCAGAGCCGGGTTTACCCGGATATCCGGGCCGATATGTTCGTCGGCCTCGGTCGCGAGGAGGACTTCAAGGCGGAATTGGAAGAGGGGTATCTGACCTTTCTTCGTCTGGGCAACAGCGCCTTCGGAGCCAGAGTCGGTAAAATGCTGACCCCGATAGGCAAGGTCAATACGCTCCACCCTCATTCCTGGCTCTATATTGACCGCCCCGCCCCTCTGAATGCCTTCTTCGGAGACCACGGACTCACCACCAACGGGGCCATGCTCTCCTATATGATTCCCACTCCCAGCGACCTGTTCGCCCGCCTGGAACTGGGGCTGTGGGACTCGCCAGCGATTCACGCCCATGAGCATGAGGCGGAAGAACGGGCGGCAGACGAGGAAGAATCCGAGGCAGCGCCCGGCCTGGGAACCGACCGCGCTCTGAAGTCGGCCCGCCTCTGGCTGTCCAGGGCGCTCGGGGAGGCTGCCGAACTCGAATTCGGCACAAGTTATCTGTGGGGCAAAGCGCCCGAATATGAGGGCAGCCGGGATAAAATCGATATGCTGGCCTTTGATATGACTTACCGCCGGTGGCCCGGCGCATTCAGCAGGGTCATGTTCCAGGGGGAATACTTCTCCCATCGCCGCAGGGGAGCCGAAGGCGGCCATCGCCGGAACGGCTATTACCTCTTTGCAGGATACAAACCGGGCCGCTACTGGGAATACGGCCTCCGCTACGACTGGACGGCCTTTCCCTATCCCATGCCGGGCCGGGAGAACAGCCTGTCGGCTATCCTCACGCACTACCTGAACGAAACGACCTGCGCCCGCCTGCAACTCAAGCGCGGCAGCCGTCCCAGCCGGGACAATTTTACCGAGTTCTGGCTGCAACTGATCTTCGGGGCAGGCCCGCATTCGCATCCCTTGCAATAATCGAAACCGGAGGTAACCATGAATCGTTCTTTCATCCCCGGCGTGGGCCGGTGGATCTCTCTATTGGCAGCCGGATTGTCTCTGCTGGCTTTGCCCGGCGCGGCTTTCGCCAAAGTGAATATCGTGGCGACGACCACGGATCTGATGGATATCGCCCGCAGCATCGGGGGCAATAAGGTGGATGTGACGGTTCTGAGCCGGGGGGTGGACAACCCTCACGCCGTCGAACCGAGACCCAGCCAGGTAATCAAACTGACCCAGGCCGCCCTGCTCCTCCGGATCGGGATGGACCTGGACATGTGGGTGGACAGCCTGATCGATGCCGCCCGCAACGGGAATATCGCGCGAGGGGGCAAGGGCTATGTGGACTGCTCCACAGGTATCAAGCGCCTCGAAATTCCCACGGAACGGGTGGATGCCTCAATGGGCGATATCCATATCTACGGCAACCCTCACTACTGGCTCGATCCCTTAAACGGCAAAATTATCGCCCGCAATATCCTGAATGCCCTCCAGCGGGTGGACCCTTCCAATGCGGAAAGCTATGCCGCGAATTTCAGGGAATACGCCCGAACCCTGGACCAAAAGGCCGATGCATGGGAGCGGCAGCTCGCCCCGTTCAAAGGGGCCAAGATCGTCACTTACCACAAGTCGCTCATCTACTTCCTGAAGCGGTTCGGGTTCGTCCAGTTCGGGGAAGTGGAACCCAAGCCCGGCATCAAGCCCTCGCCCTCTCACGTCAATCAGTTGATCCGCGAAATGAAGTCCGGCGGCGCGAAGGTGATCATGATGGAGCCTTTCTACGAAAAACGGTATCCCGATCTCATCGCTCGCGAAACCGGGGCGAAAGTGGCGGTCGTGCCTCCGTCCGTCAATTCCATGAAAGGGATCGATACCTACATCGAAGTGATGGATGCCATCGTCAGCCGGGTAGCCGAAGCCTTGAAGTAAGCAAATGCCGCCGCAGATGCGGACGGAATGACGTCGATGCCGTCTGCGAGGAGCTTTAGCGACGCGGCAATCTCCAGTCTGGCAAATGAACGGGAAGACTCTGCTGGCAGACGCTCCCCTGGAGACCGGCTTCGTCGCTAAAGCTCCTCGCAATGACATAAAGGCACGCGCCTGCTGTTGCCTATTCCAACCAAAGGAGTTTTCAATGCTTCATCCGCTGATAGAATTTCGCAACGCCGACCTGGGATATGGACGCCGGAGCGTCCTGGAGAGAATTGATTTCAGCATCTATGCGGGAGATTTTCTAGGGATCGTCGGGCCGAACGGGGCAGGCAAAACCACGATTCTGAAAAGCATCCTCGGGCTGCTGAAACCCGTTCGCGGGGAAGTAGTCTTCAGAGAAGGCAATCTCCGCATCGGATACGTTCCGCAGAGAGAAACCCTCGACAGCGCCTTCCCGCTGTCGATGCTGGACATCGTGCTGATGGGCCGCTACCCGCGCATCGGACTGATACGCCGTCCCGGTAAAGAGGATTACGAGAAAGCCAATGAATGCCTGGCCCATGTGGGGATCAGCAACCTGGCACACCGTCCTTACCGGAATCTGTCCGGCGGCCAGAAGCAGCGCGCCCTGATCGCTCGCGCTCTTGCAGGGGAACCCTCACTCCTGGTCCTCGATGAGCCGACCAACGGCATGGACCTGGCCTCTGAGGAGGCCATCATGAGCCTGATCGAGCGGCTGCATACGGAAGACGCCAGCCTGACAATCCTCATGGTCAGCCACCTTCTGAACACGGTGGCGAACTACGCCCACCGCCTGGTGATTCTGGGCGACGGCGACCTCCGGATCGGCCCGGTCGAGGAGGTGCTGACCTCTCAGAATATCACGAATCTTTACGGGATGCCCGTGCAGGTGGCGCTGGTGAATGGCCGCAGGGTAGTGCTGGCCGGAGGGGCTCATTCTGTGGCAGAAATGGAAACGAGGAATGAGGTATGAATACAGGCATGTTTTGGGAAACCATCCAGGCCCCCTTCGTTCACCGTGCCCTGATCGCGGGCATATCTGTCGGAGGCATCTGCGCGTTTCTCGCCGTCTACGTGGTGTTGAAGCGGATCGTGTTCGTGGGGGCGGCTCTGGCCCAGGTATCGGCAGCGGGCGTGGCGATGGGCTTCCTTCTCGGCCAAAGCCCGCTTCTTTTTTCGATTCTGGCGACCCTGGGGGCCGTGGTCTGCTTCTCCCTCCAGCACAGAGAACGCATGATCCCGAGAGAAAGCCTGATCGGGGCCGCATACGGCATCGCCGCCGCCGCTTCGGTGATATTCATCCTCAAAAGCCCCCAGGGTGAAGACGAGGCCCGCAAGCTCCTGGAGGGCGATATCCTGACCGTCACCGCCGGCCAGATCGAGCTGATGGCCGCTGTCTTTGTGGTGGTCGCCCTGATTCACTATCTCTTCGCCAAAGAGTTCCTGGCCGTCTCCTTCGATCCCGAAACGGCCAGCGCCCTGGGCCTGAAGCCTCGCCTTTTCGAGATGCTCTTCTACCTGACCCTGGGAGTGACGATATCGGTGGCCGCCCAGTTTGCGGGAACGCTGCTGGTCTTCGCCTTCCTGGTCGTTCCCGGCGTGACCGCCCTCCTGGTGACCCGTTCCATGCGCTCCGCCTTCACGGTGGCCGTGCTGAGCAGCATATTCGCCACCGTCCTGGGAATCCTGGCTTCCGCCCTCTTCGACCTCCCGACAGGCCCTTCCATCGTGGTTCTCTCCGCTGTCTTCCTTATGGTTGCGGCGATGGCCTCCCCACTGATCAAAGGTCATTAACGGTTGAGCCGACGGGCTTTGCCTTTGCGCAGTGCAAGGCCCGTCGGCCTAAAGCGATCTATCCTTCCGCGATAATCCTGTCCACCACCAACTGCCTGAATTCCGGAGACAGGCTCGCGAAATACGCGCTGAAACCGGTCACCCGTACGATCAGGTCGGGGTAGAGGGAAGGGTTCCGGTGGGCCTCCAGAATCTTCGCTTTATCGATCACATTCATATTGATCTGCGTCCCGCCCAGGGCGAAGTGGCCCCGGATCAGTCCGGCCACCTTATCGATGCCGCCCTCGTCTTTTAAGATGCCGGGGTCCAGTTCCATCTGCATCGGAGCTGTGTTGCCGTAGCCCGGCTGCACCGAAGCGATGGCGACCGCCATGGCAGTCGGAGCGCCGTCCTTACGGAAACCCGGATCCGGGTTGGCCCCGTGGGAGATCGGCTCCCTGGCGCGGCGGCCATTGGGGGTGGCCCCCAGCCCTTGTCCCATCGCGATGGTGGCGGCCCAGGAGAAGATGCCGGGAATCATGTTGAAGCCGGCAGGGGTGGGCTTTTCCTTCACCAGCCCGGTAAACGACTCCGCAATCCGGACGGCGTACAGGTCGGCCCGGGAGCCTCCGCTGCCGTAGCGAGGGATATTGTGCATCAGGAGCCGGGCCGACTCGCCCTCCGGGCCGTCCCAATCGCTGTCCAAGAAGGCCAGCATCTCGGTCCAGGTGAAACGGCCTTCCCGGTCTATCCGCTGCTCCAGTGCGGCGAAGGAATCGGCCACCGTTGCCAGGGCAGAAGCGTCCACGCACATATTGTAGAACTCGACCCCGCTGTGCGAGGCGTCCAGCCCTTTCTCTATCGGGCCGTGGCAGCAGAGGTTCATTACCATCTCCGGGAAAACCTCGTGCATGTGTTCCAGATGGAAATCCAGTCCCTCCGCGATCACCTCAACCGCCCGCCGGAGGTGCTTCTGGAAATACTGCCAGAGAATCTCCGCGCCCGGGCGAACCGATGTATCGCTCATCATATCCCGGAGCGACACATCGAAAACCACCGCCAGATTGATCTTCACGCAGTCATTGATGGTATACTCGCGGCCCGGTATGGCCGACCAGTGACAGCCGGAATAGGCCCTTTCCCGCCCCAGGGCGATATCGTAACCGTTCCGGGCGAAACCTTCCGCCGTCTTCTCGATGCCCAGGAATTTGGGGATGCCCCCTTTGTCCTCGAACAGGATCTCCACTCCTCGACGCAGCAGGCCGGGATCGACCTTCTCGCCCACGCAGACGCCTACATTGGCCGGCACATTCAGGCGGTGGGCGGCTTCCAGGATGAGGTAGGAGAGGCGGCCGGTCATATCGCTGCCCGCTTCATCCGGCCCGCCGACCTGGATATAGGCGGTGTCCCGGAGGATCAGGCAGGCGATGTGGAAGACGGCCTCTTCTTCGCTCAGGATTCCGGCTGCCGTCTCCCGCTCGAAATAGGGCTGGAGCAGCGCATCGAGCCGCCCCAGGGAGCCGCTTCCGTTGTACATCCGGGCCGCCATCTGGAACCAGAGAATCCACTGACATGCCTCGCGGAATGTTTGGGGCGGCTCCGTCACCAGCCTCCGGTTGATGTAAGCCATCTCCTCCAAATTGCGCCGGATTTCGGGATCGCTTTCCTCTTGAGCCTTCTGCCGGGCCGCCTCCGCGTGGCGGCCGATCCAGTTTTGCATTCCCAGCGCCACGTCTTCCAGGCCGTCGTAGAAGGCATTGGCCCGGGGCGAGTGAACCTGCCGGAAATGGCGGATCCTGCCGAGAATTCCGCCCCAGCCGAGGGAAAGTCCGATGGAAAGATCCTGGCAGAAGTGCTGCGCGGCCCCGATGCCAGTTCCGAGTTGATAGCGGGCCTGCTCCGGGGCCAGGTGGGGGCAGGTGATGTCCGGGTTCCAGTGCGGGGAGCGGTAAGACATGAAATTGACCATGTACGCCCCGGCCAGGGAACTGACCGGATCGATATAGACCGGATGCAGTTCCAGAAGGTTTCGGAAGTTCTCTCCGCAGGCTTTCGGACCGAAAAATCCGCCGCTCGGATGGTTCGCTTTCACCCCAAATCCTTCCAGCAGGATATCCACAATCGGCATCCCCGAAGGGCTGGTGGTTTCGATCACCTTTCGCCGGTCGGGCGGGGGAAGGATCAAGGCCCAGTCGTCGTGATTCATCGAGCCGATCCTCTCCTGCTTCTCGCGGGTGTTTCTGAGCTTGGTTTCTCGCAAGGCGTCAAGGCGCTCTTGGTAAAATAATGCCGGGGTCAGGATTGCCATCGTCATCTCCCTGGGTCGGTACGAATAACCGTTCATCGATACCAATGATGTTTTATTCGCTTTCTAAAGAGTTTTTCCTTCCGGGCAAGCAGGAGAAGGGGCATGAGTCAAGAATAGGCAGGCAAAAGTGAATTCGGGAGGCGTGTCTTGTCTTTCTATCGCGTAATTACCCTGGAGGTGCTGTTGATGATAGCGCAGGCATCTTATGCAGTAACCGTCTCCGATGAGGAAAAAGCTGAATGCCGCCGGTGGGTCAAGGCCAAAATCGAGGGAATCGCCGATACCCGCAAGCCGGAGGCCAGCCTTCTGGTGATCGCCAACAACGACCCTGTTCAGAAAAACGCCCGCGGCGGCAAACCGATGCAAATCGCGGGCCGGCATTATACCCGCGGCCTCTACTGCCACGCGGTCAGTAAAGTTCTGGTGCGCCTTCCCGGGCCGGGTAAAACCTTCACCGCCGTTGTCGGTGTGGACAGCAACGAGCAAACGACTTCGGGCAAAGGGAGCGTCATCTTTTCCGCGAGATTCGCAGGCAGGAATATTTACCGCTCGGGCGTGATGCGGGAGGGAATGCCAGGCGTTTCCATCCGCGCCGACCTGAACGGCGCATCCGAACTGGTCCTGGAGGTAGGCGACGCCGGGGACGGCATCGCCTGCGACCAGGCCGACTGGGCCGATGCCTGCGTCACTCTGGAAGACGGCAGCCGACTCTGGCTGGGCGACCTGCCGATCAGGGCGCAACACGGCCCCTATACCGCTGACCCGCCCTTCTCCTTTATCTACGACGGCCATCGTTCGAGCGAGCTTCTTTCGGGCTGGCGGAAAAGCGTCACCAGACGCCAGCCGGACAGCAGCCGCACCGAATATACCGTCATCTATGCGGACCCGGCGACCGGCCTGTCGGTGAAGTACATCGCTGTCGAGTATCGGGATTTCCCGACGGTAGAATGGACGCTCCACCTTAAAAACGGCGGTAGCGCGGACACCCCGATCATCGAAAAGCTGATGCCTCTGGACAGTCGGTTCGATAGAAACGCCGAAGGCGAATTCGCTCTCCACCACTACACCGGCAGCCCGTGCCTTCCCATCGACTATCAACCTCACCGTACCCCCATGGGGCCGAATGCTGAGAAACGGATTGCCGCCGCAGGAGGCCGCCCGACCAACACCGACCTGCCCTATTTCAATATCGAATGGCCGGGCGAAGGGGTGATCGCCGCCGTTGGCTGGCCCGGACAGTGGGAGGCAAGCTTCCTCAGGGACGAAGGAACCTCTCTCGCCCTTCGGGCGGGCCAGGAACGGACGCGCTTCAGGTTGCGCCCGGGCGAGGAGGTGCGAACCCCTCTGATCGTCCTCCAGTTCTACAAAGGAGACCCCGCCCGGGCGCAGAACGTATGGCGGCGTTGGATGCTGGCCCACAACCTGCCCCGCCCGGGCGGAAAACTGCCGCCCGCACAGATGGCGGCATGCAGTTCGCATCAATATGGCGAAATGATCAACGCCAATGAAGCTAACCAGAAGATGTTCGTGGATCGCTATCTGGGGCAGGGCCTGAAGCTCGATTACTGGTGGATGGATGCGGGCTGGTATATCAACGAAACGGGCTGGCCCAATACCGGCACATGGGAGGTCGATACCGGGCGATTTCCCAACGGTCTCCGCGCTATCACTGACTACGCCCACCGGAAAGGGGTCAAGTCTATCGTCTGGTTCGAGCCGGAGCGTGTCACACCGGGAACCTGGCTGTATCAGCAGCATCCCGAGTGGCTACTGGGAAAGGACGGCGGACAGAAGCTGCTCAATCTGGGCCACCCTGAAGCCTGGGAGTGGCTGGTCAACCGTATGGACGCGCTCATTACCGGGCAGGGCATCGACCTCTACCGGCAGGATTTCAACATGGATCCTCTGGACTACTGGCGAGGCAACGACCCGGAAGACCGGCAGGGGATCACGGAAATCAGGCATATCACCGGCTACCTGGCCTACTGGGACGAACTCCGCCGGAGACATCCCGATATGCTGATCGATTCCTGCGCTTCCGGGGGCAGGCGCAACGACCTGGAAACCCTGCGCCGCGCCGTTCCCCTTCTCCGCAGCGATTACATCATCGAGCCGGTCGGCCAGCAACTGCATACTTACGGCATCGCCTCATGGATGCCCTTCTACGGAGCCGGGGTTAACGCTTTCGACAGCTATACCTTTCGCAGCCAGATGTGCCCGCACATCACCGCCTGCTACGATATGCGGAACCTGGAAACCGATTTTGCGCCTGTAAGAAAGCTTTACCGGCAGTGGCGGCGGGTAGCCGACTACTACTTCGGCGACTACTACCCCCTGACCCCATACAGCCCGGAAAACGATATCTGGATGGCATGGCAGTTCGACTCGCCCGAAAAGGGTGAAGGCATGGTGCAGGCGTTTCGCCGGAGCGGCAGCATCTACGAATCGGCCCGCCTGAAACTCCAGGGGCTTGACTCGAAAGCCACCTATATCGTCACCGATCTGGACAGAAATCGCCCACGCCGCATCAGCGGGAGCGGTCTGATGGAAAAAGGGCTGCCCGTAGCCATCCCCGACAGGCCCGGCGCGGTGGTTATTGTGTATAAGCGGCAATAAGGACATAAAGATGTTCAGAGAAAGACTCAATCGACGGCGGTTTATCGCAGGGGCGGTCGGAGCTTCGGCTGCCCTCGCGCTGAGGAGGGATATCATGGATGCGAGCGTCGGGCCATCCCAAACACCGGCCCGCTGCCTGCCCCTGATCAGCGGCGCTCTCAGGCAGTACGATCCGGGTTTCGCGGCCCGAGAAGGTACCGGCGGGTGGCGGAAGGAACTCGACGATGAGCAGGCTATAGGCTTTGACCTGCTCTGGCTGGCGAATGTGCCGTCTGCCCTCGCCTCTCAAGAGACGAAAGATCCGCTTCTGGGTCTGCTCGATCTTTGCGAATCCCGAAAGATTCAAGCCATTCTGGACACTGGAAGCACGGGCCATTGGTATGGCTCTCTGGACGCTGCCAATGAGATCGAAGTGGTCGGCGGCTACATCCGTGAGATTGCCCGGCGCTACGGGAGCCACCCTGCTTTTCACGCCTGGTATATCCCTCATGAAATCTACGTCGCGTGGGGCCGGATGGGCGAATATATCGAAAAACTCTATCCCGCTCTGGTGGAAGCCTGCCAGAAAGCCGTTCCTGACAAGCCGGTGTCGCTTTCTCCATTTTTCATTCTCGACCGGGACAGGGTGTTCGGTGATTTTCGCTATGCTTCGCCTGCCGAATACCAGGACTACTGGGCCAGGCTGATCCGCCGCAGCCGATTCGATATCATCATGCTCCAGGACAGCGGGGAGCATTTCTCCTATGTCACCGATGCAGAACGGGAGCCGTTCTTCCGGGCCATGAAAATCGCCTGCCGGTCGGGCGGGGCGCATCTGTGGGGCAATGTGGAAACGGCGGAATTCGAGTGCCCCAGCAAGGAGGAATATATCCGCCGCTACGGGCGGGTGCATCATTCCACCGTAAAAAACGCCCCCTGGCGTCCTGTCCCCATCGCGCGGCTGGCGGGTAAGCTCCGCCTTGCGGTCCGTTTTTCGGATCGCATCGTCACCTGGGGCTACAACGAATTCGGACGTCCCCACCTCGGGCCGAAAGCCGGCGAGTGGTATCAGCAATACCGGGCATATTACATGCGGGTTGCCGGGAAAGGGCAGGGGAACCAGGGATTATCAATCTCGACGGGACATGGCTTCTTGCGGTAGACCCTGACAATATAGGGCGCGAATCGAATTGGTTTCATCGCCCTGCGCCGGACGCGAAACCGGCGCGGGTTCCCTGAGTGATCCAGGACGCTTTCCCGGGCCATCACAGCGTGGCCTGGTACTGGCGCGAATTCGACGTGCGGGAGCCGTCACGCCAGGGCCGACGCTATCTCCTCCGGTTTGGAGCGGCGGACTATCTCGTCGAAGTCCGGCTGAACGGCATTCCCATCGGCGGACATGAAGGCGGGGAGACGCCTTTCGTTCTCGATGCTACGGAAGCCGTGAGGATAGGGGAGGCGAACCGCCTGGCCGTCAGGGTGCTGAATCCCACCAATGATCCCATAGACGGCATCACGCTGGCAGAAACGCCGCACCGGAACAAATCCATCCCTCACCGCAACGGAGGCTCTTACAACTACGGAGGCATCCTCGAATCGGTGGAACTTCTCGTCACCCCGCCGGTCCGGTTTCAGGATATCCACGTCCGCACCGATATGAACGGCAGCATCGATGTGCGGCTGGCTCTTGACAGCCGCCTCTCCGCTGATGCAGCCGGTCTGCTGCAAATTTCCGTCGCGACTGCGGCATCGGGCGAAACGCTTCTTTATAGGGAGATCAGGCAGCCGATTCGACCGGGGGAAAGCCGGGCCGGATTCAGGCTTCAACTCGATCATCCGCGCCTCTGGCAATTGGTCGATCCATTTCTTTACCGGGTTACCGTGAGGCTTCAGATGGAAGGGGATAACGATGAGATCACGGCCCGCACCGGTTTTCGGGATTTCCGGGTCGCGGACGGCTTTTTTTGCCTGAACGGTAAGCGTATTTTCGTCAAAAGCACCCATACCGGCAATCACTGCCCGGTGGGGCAGGTCGTGCCGGAAGCGCACCTTCGAGCAGCGCGCTATCAGGACAGATACGCCGGAATGGGAAGAGGACATGGCGCTCTACCGCCACGAGATCGTCGAATCGCTGAAGATCGAGAAAGAGACAGGCCGAAAGGGGCTGTAGAGGTTCTGAGCCTGTGCTGAACGCCATTCGCCAAACCTTTTTAGCTCTTTCGTGCTGAGCCTCTTTCCGTCCGCATGCTTTCACTTCAGCCCTGACGCCTGCATGGCCGTCACCGTCGGGCCGGTCTGGGCATGGGCATCTCCCGGCCTTCTTTTGACATTGTCCGGCTGGAGCCGCAAAACCCGGCGGTGAGGAGCGGGCGTCCTCGCCGTCTGGCTGGCGTATCTGCTCCTTTTCGCGGATGAGCCTGTCGCTTTCCTGCGCACGCGGGGCCGGGCCGTCCGGGTGGTCTCTTGAAACTGCGCGGACGGCCCCCTGGAGCCGGCAGAGGAAGTGGTTCCCTACAAGCCGGATGTCATGCTCCTCCAGGAATCCCCATCTCAAAAGGATGTCCGGAACGTAGCCCGGCATCTTTTCGGCAAAGCGGCGGGAGTCGCCTGCGGTATGGATGCCTCCCTGATCGTCCGGGGCCGGGTGGCCGAGGGAAGGCTGCCGCGCCACCCGGGAGATGGCGGTCGCCAGCATCCGCCTGCTGCCCTCTCCCCTGAGAGAATATATCTGGTCCGCCGAAACCTGGCGCATATACCGCCACAACCACGAGGCGCGAATGCGGATATTCCGGTCGCTGCTGCCGGAACTATGGTCTTTTCTCGATCATATGCCGCTCATTGTGGGCGGCGACTTCAACGCCCCTGCCGGAGATGCCGTTTACCTCCTGATGGAGCCTCGCCTGAAAGACAGCTTCTGCGAAGCCGGAAGAGGCTGAGGCAACACCATCTGGAATGAAACGCCCGCCCATACACCGCATCGACCAGGTCTGGATCAGCCGCCACTTCACCGCGAAATCGGTGACTGCGCGAAGAACCCTTCATTCGGATCACCGCATGGTTGTCTGCGATTTGTTAATAGCCGATTGACGCGGACTTTAGAGTGGAGCAATCGCCTGGCTTCAAGGAGGAAGCCGTAGTCGATGCAGTCTGCGAGGAGCGAAGCCTGTGGCAATCTCCAGCGTCAGACATGCACGAGAAGGCTCTGTTCGTAGGCGCAACCCTGGAGATTGCTTCGTCGCTAACGCTCCTCACAGACTGCATCGAAAGTATTGTGGGTGCTTCATGAAGAGACGATAGAAGCGATATCGTTGGCAGGCAGGCGGATTGGCAGCCATTGTCATCCTGATCGTGGCGGATTATTTTATCTATCCCGTGATGGCAAAACCTGGTGGCCGAAGTTTCAATCGCGGTGAAATCGCTCTTTGGCTGCGTTACCGGTGGTATTTCGGCTAGCGAAGCGATGCGGATATACGCCTCCTGGCCCGGCAACTGAACCGGCATCAGATTCGCTATGCTTATTTTCATGTGAGACACATCACGCGAAAAGGAGCCTGGCAGCTCCGCTATCCTCGATCCGCACGTCATTTGACAGCCCTTCTGCGCCGTGATGCGCCCTCGGTAAAAATTATCGCCTGGGTCTATGCAGGGAATCGAGCCGGACATGGCGAAGTAAACTTGGCGAACACCGCCGTCAGAAAGGCCATGGTGCGTGAGGCGGTGTGGCTGGTGAGCGCCTGCGGTTTCGACGAAATTCAATGAGACTACGAGATATGTCCTAACAGCGACCCCGATTTCCTTCGCCTGCTGAGCTAAACCCGGAAGGCTCTGCCCGCAAACGCCTTGCTTTCTACCGCCGTGCCACCCATCTCGCCTGTATTTACGGTACTTTTGGAGCGAGGATTATATCGAGCGTGTGGCCGCAAGCTGCGATCAGATGGCGGTTATGTGTTATGATTCTGGGTTTTTCCTGTTCCTGGAAATGGGCATCTTACGAAAAAATGTGGCTTCAACAGTAAGTTCCGAACTAAATTATACTGCAAAATCTTGGATATAGTTTCATACAGGAGGCTTGATGGATCAACTGCATATCGGAATGATCGGTGTGAGCGGGCGGGGCGGCCTCTGGCATAACTGGCATCGCCCGAAGGACGGGCGCTCTGTGGTGGTGGCCGGGGCGGACGTCCGGCCCGAATTCCTGAAGCGGTTCGCAAGCGACAACGGGGACGATCCTTTCACCACCCCGGACTACCGGGAACTTCTGGCCCGGGACGATGTAGACGCGGTCGCTGTCTGCTCCCCCGATTTTTGCCATGAGGAACATGCGGTGGCGGCTCTGGAAGCCGGGAAGCACGTTTTCCTGGAAAAACCGATGGCGATTACCACCGAAGGGTGCGACCGCATCCTGAGAGCCTGGCACGCCTCCGGCAAGCGCTTCATGATCGGGTTCAACATGCGCTACATGCGGATCTTCCGGGTCATGAAAGAGATCGTGGAGAGCGGCGCGGTCGGGGAATTGAAGGCCGTTTGGGTGCGCCATTTCGTAGGCCACGGCGGGGATTTCTATTACCACGACTGGCATGCCACCCGGCAAAATGCGACATCCCTTCTGCTTCAGAAAGGCTCGCACGATATCGATATGATCCACTGGATCACCGGGCGCTATACCAGGCGCGTGGCCGCCTTCGGGAGTCTGGATTTCTTCGGCGGAGACAAGCCGAACGACCTTACCTGCGACACCTGCCCCGAAGTCCGTGCCTGCACCGAGACCCAGCCCGATAGCCCGCGCCGCCAGTGCGCCTTCCGGCAGGAGGTGGATGTCGAAGACAACAATATCATGATCATGGAACTGGATGGCGGCATCAAAGCCTCCTACCTCCAGTGCCACTTCACCCCCGATTACCACCGGAACTACACCTTCATCGGCACCGAGGGCCGAGTCGAAAATTCCGAGCCGGAGGAAAAGGTCTGGGTCAAAACCCGGCGCTCCAACACCTACCGCGAATACGCCGACTGCGAATACAGCGTCAAGGCCGCCCGCGGCTCCCACAGCGGAGCCGACCCGGTGATCTGCGAGGACTTCCTGGACATGGTGATGGACGGCAAGGAGCCTATCGCCACCCCGCTGGCGGGCCGAATGAGCGTCGCCGCAGGCTGCGCGGGTGCATTCTCGCTCCGCAACGGGGGAGTTCCGGTGGATATCTCCACCTCGCCGGAGCAAGGTTACTGACGCCAAGATGCGGAAGGAATCGCCTATGATCGGATACCGCTGTCGTTTGGCCGCCCTTTTCACCTGCCTGGCGGCTTTCGGTTCGGCCCAGGCGCAGGCGAAAGAGCCTACGCCGGCCAAGATGTCGCAGAAAAAGAGGCCCAACATGAAGATGCATGTCGTGCCGGTTCCCCTCCATTCCTACAGGCTCCTGTCCATGAGCATGGATGAGGACGGCTTCATCTGGGTCGGATCCATCCACCGGATGGTACACCGCTACGACCCGCACACCGGCGATACCTTCACCCTGAACCTTCCCTACAAGGCGACGGTCAGCGCCTGCATCTGTTCCGGCAAGAAGGTCTACATGCTGGGGCAGACCTATCCCCGCCTGATCGTCTACCACCGGGACTCGGAGCGGTTTGAGGAGATGGCCTATCCCTCCCCGGATCCGGATGTCTGGTACGGAACCGGCGCAGCGGAGGGCAGATATCTCTATCTCTTCGACCGGAAAGGCGCGGGTATCGTCAAATGGGACACCGCTTCGGACAGCGGGACGGTGATTCCCTATCCCTATCGAACCCCTTTCCCGGGGTCGGGCCGCTACGAGCCGAGGGATAAAGCGGTCTGGTGCTACATCTGGGATATGCAGGGCGGGCAGTATGTCCCCCTGGGACTCGCCCGGCTCGATGCCGCGACGGATAAGTTCACCGGCTATTATCCGTTCCCCTCGGATGCCGAAAAGCTGGAGCCGTACGCCGATCCTGGCAACACCCTTTTCATTCCTTACACGCTCAAAGGCCACCTGGTTCCATTTGATTTCAAAGCAAAGCAGTGGGGGCAGTTTATGAGCGTGCCGGGCTTCGGGGAGAGGTTCGCCTTCATCGGCGGATCGATCATGCACGACGGGCGCTCCTACCACTCCCTCAGCACCTACGACGGAACCGAAACGGGCTGCGACGGCAAGCCCTATCATTTCTTGAACGCTATTCTTGAATTCGACCCGGCCGTCCGGAAATTCCGATTCCTCGCTCTGGAGAAGAAAGGGGCCTACTGCCAGATCGCCTATATGCTCAGCGCGGGCGGCCACTTTTACGCCACCGGCTCTAACATCCGAGAGCCAGACGGATCTCTGAATCGCGACCGGGCCGGGGAAATCGTTTTCTGGCAGACCCGCCCCCTGAAAAAATAAGGAGGAGCATGATGGCGAACCCTCTGACCCGGGAGCAACTGGAGGAACTCGAACGATTCCCGACCCCCATGGTCTGCAATGCTATCGAGATGTTCGGCGTCCGCAGGCAGAACGAGGGCTTTATGATGCCCGATATCGCCTGCCGCTTTCCCGACCTCGGTGTCATGGTCGGTTATGCGGCGACGGCAACCTTCCGGGCATGGGAGCCGGACGCTTCGGGGAAAGTTGTGGATATGGCGGCCTATTACGACCATATTCTCGCTCAGCCCTTCCCCCGGGTTCTCGTCGCCCACGACCTGGATGAACGGCCTGTCGGAGCGCTTTTCGGGGAGGTCAATTCATCGCTGCACCGGGCGCTGGGGTGCGCCGGGCATATCACCGACGGGGGCGCGCGCGATCTGGACGAGTGCCGGGCCATCGGCTTCCACCTGTTCAGCGGGTGCGTTCAGGTTTCCCATGCCTATGTCCACCTGGAGGATTTCGGAGGCCCGGTGGCTGTCGGCGGCCTGACTGTCCCGCCCGGCGGCCTCCTCCACGCCGATAAGCACGGCGTCTGCCTGATCCCCGCAGAGATCGCCGGCGAAGTGGCGGCCGCCTGCGAAGCCATGGAAGCCCTGGAGCGCCCTCTGATCGATCTCGCCCGGTCTCCTGAATTCACCCCCCTGCGGTTCGCCGCAGCCCGGAACGACATGAAGGAGCAATACCAGGAAGCCTGCAAGCGGTTTCGGAGATAGAAAACTCAGGGAGGTATCTCTATGAAAATCCATGTCCCCGCCGACCACGGCGCGACCGATATTCTCCACGAAGGGGAGGAAATCGCGGTGGTCTGCCCACACCGCTACCCGGGCGACACCTACAATTCGCTCTGGTTCTATTGCGAAGCGCGAAACGACACCGACCGAGACCTGCCCTGCGCCCAGATCGTGATCGAGCGGCTGGCGACCGGCACCGATTCATACGAACCGTTCTGGAAGCACTGCCTCTGGTCTGCGGACGGGAAAGCGTGGGAGCGCATCCCCTCCGAAGCGCAGCGGTTCGGAACGACGACTCTGATGGTAGAGTCTCCCCTGGCAGCGGGTCGGAGCCTATGGATTGCCGAAACCTATCCTCTGCCCTACGCTCATTATGAGAAGCTTCGCAGCGATATAGCCGCTCCCGCCGCGCTCGGAATCACGATAAGGAGCGAGCGGATCGGCGGTAGCGTTCTTGATCGGCCCATTTATGCCTATCATATCGGGAAATCGGAAGGAAAAGCGAGTCGAAGCCTTCTGTTGGTGGCAGGCCAGCATGCCGTAGAGGAGAGCGGGAAGATATTTGCGGAAACGGTGCTGAAAGGCTTCCACAGCGGCCAGTTCGCGGGCACGGCCATCGAAACGATGCTCGATGTGTATAACGTTACGGTCGTGCCCCTATGCAACCCGGACGGCTGCTACGACGGGCGGATGAACAGCAACGCGCAGGGTGTGGTGATGGATTCGCCGGAGGACGATTCGCCGGAGATGGCGGCCCTCCTGTCCCTGGTCGATGCGATCAAACCGGCTGTATCGGTGAACTGCCACGGCTGGGCCAACGAGTGGGGCAGCCCCCCTTATGAGGATGTCTACCGCTGGACGGACGAGGATCCTCTTTTCGCCTACCTGAAGGCCAACCTGCCCGGTTGCAGCACCTCTGGAGCGCCCCATTTGATGGGGGATCATTTCCGCCTGGAATGCTATGCCCATCCCCGGTACGGCACGGAATGCATCATCACCGAAATCAACTGGAACTGCTACATCCCACCGGACGGCAGCCCGGCTCGCCGCCCCTCCTGCGCCGATATCCGGACACGCGCTGTCGAATATTTCGAGGCGATTGCGAAGTATTGTCTGCAATAAAAAACGACAGGGGCAGGCATGCGCTGCTTGCCTGCCCCTGCCTGAATCCGTTCACCTGGCCCGCGCCAGCGCCCCCATCGGATGCCAGGGCGGAAGACCGATAGGAGCCGTGTCCAGAACCGCCAGCAGGCCGGGCGAGAGATGCTTCTTATCGACCACCACCTCGTAATTGTAGGCATCGAACCAGGCGTCGGTCATGATCATAAAGCCCTTATCCCCGCCCTTGTCGCCCCAACTGTTTTCGACTCGCCATTTGCGCGGCTGGCCCTCGTCGTCCAGGTCGACTCCGGTAAAGACCATGGCATGGTTCATCTGGCTGTGGCCGTAATCGAGGCGCTCCGCTTTGTCCGTCTCGAACGAGGTTTCGTAGACCCCTTCGTAGTCGAACAGATCGACATCCATCAGCCCCAGGTCACGGTCGAACATTTTGCCCACGTCGCACCCGAACCAGACGGGCCTCTCATCGCGGATCATCGCGACTGCGGCCTTTTTCATGACCTCGATATCGACATTCAGATACCGGACGATCTGCCCGCCTACGACATTGCCCAGATAGTCGATGGTATAGAGCTTGTTGAAATCTACCGAAGCCTGAGGGCAGTGGATCAGGCAGACCATGGCATCGAGGTCGACCGGCACATATTTTGCCAAGAATTCCTGAGGGGTAATGATGCCATCCCGGTGGAACACCTTATCCTTGTCCCGCCATTGCCATAAAAAAGAGGTGGGCGGCTCCCCCAGGTGGATCGCCAGCATCCGGTAGACTTCCTCCAGCATCCCGGCCTTCTCCGCCTTGAGAGCCTCCAGGGAGGCTCCTTGCCGGTGCAGCTTGCGGAGCCGGGCGGCATAGGCGCGGAGTTTAACAGTCACCCGGTCGTTCATCATGCCGGTGCTGCCGCTGCTCTCCGTCTCCGGCATGGCCTCTTTCGGGACGACGCCGTATTTCTTGACGATATTGACGAACATGTCCCACTGGCCGCCGTCCTGAATCGGGTCGCGCACCAGCCAGGAGATCAGGCGGCCATCGGTCTCCTCATCCAGCGTGCCGAGGATGCTTTCCAGGAAGAAGTTCGACTTTTCCAGCTTGTCCCAGAACATCGGGAAATTTTGGGACAGCTCGAAATCCTCCAGGTTCATCTTCTCCGCAGCCTTTATGCGGAAGGTGTTCAGCCCTGCAAACATCCAGCACCTGCCGCTGCCGTTCTGGCTGGTAGCGGCTCCCGCCTTGACCAGATGGGAGAAGATGTGATTGCTGCGGACCACCGACTGCCGGTCCATGGCGATGTTACGGACGCTGGTTTTGGTGACCGCATTCATTGCCAGCCGCCGCCGCGGGTCAGATGCGAAGGCTTTGCGGTAGCCGAGAACATCGTCAGGGTAAATCTCAGCCCGGGTCTCTGATTTATTCAATCCGTCGCCTCCTGAAATTAAGATGGTTTATTACATGTTGGCCGGGATCGGGCGATTATCCTGCCCGGGCTGATTCGGCTCAGAAATTGTGCTGGATGAACGAGCTGATCCGGTGATCCTTGCCTGTTGCCAATCCTTTCCATTTGGTCGTCCAGTAGAGGTAGTTCAGACCCACCTCGAACTTGCTGCTCAGCTTCCAGTGATTGTGGAAATACCAGGCGTCGTTGCGGATGCGGCCCCCGTTGGGGATATCGCCGTCTTTGGGATCGTCGGCGGAGTAGCCGATCACGAAATGGTGTTGGGGAGTGGTCTGGTATTCGAACTCCGCCCAGCCGCCGTTGCTCATGATCTCCTTACCGGTGGCGGCGTTGATGCCCTGTGCGATGCCTCCCCGGAAGTCGCTCAGGTTTCGCCCGGTCCACAACTCGCCCATGAAGCCCAGCCGGGGCGTGATACGGTGCTGCCAGTCCACGCCGACGCTGTCGGTCGCGAAACTCCTCTGACCGGCCAGCGGCTGAGATAACTCCTCCCAGCCGCGGTGCGCCCACAGGCCGAATTCGCTGTTTTTGGTTTTGTAGGCTGTACGCACCTGAATATTGGGCAGGCCGCTGTCCTCGCCGTCCAGAATGCCGTTCCCTTCCGATTTACCGTCCCCGTTCATATCATCCAGGTCTTTGGCATCGACGGCGTTAGTCAGGCCGAGGGCGACCGCCGCGGTGTAGGGTTTATCCGCAGGAGCGTAAGTGTAGCGCACCTGCGGCCTTCGATCTCCCAGGTCTCCGACATTCCACATCAGGGAAACCTCCGGGGAGGTGATGAGGGGGGAAATCAGGTCCCATGTCTGCCCGAAAAGCCAGGTGGAAGGCCCGCGCTGCATCGTCAGGTAAGCATGTCGAATGCGCACCAGAGGGCGGGATTCGGCGGTCAGTCCGCTTCCGTTGTGCCAGTCAAGTTCCATCTTTCCGCCCAGTTTCCATTCCCTGTAGCCATCGGGATCGGCATAGTTGAAGCCCATACGTGTGGCCCGAATGTGTACTGCGGTGGCCTTGTTCCCGTTGCTCCTTTTGGCCGGAGAGCTGGGGGACAGCACGAAGAAAGGAACTTGAGTGTTGTTCGTCATGCTGCTGTCAAAAAGGGAGTCCAGCCGGAGGAACCCGTAATAGGTCACCTTTTCCCCGGACGGGACGGCGATGGTGGAAGCCGGGGCCGCTGGTTTCAGCTTTTCGGCGGGCTGCTGCCCCCGAAGCTTCGCGATCTCCTGCTGCTGCTCTCCCACGATCCGCTTCAGTTCATCGATCTGCCGCTGCAAATCCTCCGGGGACGGCCCGGCAGCCGCCGCGGTCGCCAGCAACAGCGCACAGATCACTCCAGCCAGCCATTTCATCACTTGTCGCGGTCTCCTTTCACCTGTGAAAAGATACGGGGGTGCCGATCGGCAGCCCAAAAATGCCGATCTGCGCTTATCCTATTAGCGGCCAGGCAATAAATTCCTTCTGGAAGTAAAAATAAAAAATAATATCACAAAATTTTATGTCTGGAAGGAAAAAAGGCTTTCAGGGCGAAACCTAACATCCAAGATTCCTGACAGGCAGTTTTCCGCCGGGACCGGGAAACAACCGCTTGCCACTTACATCGAAAGGAGCCAACTGAATGCTGCATAAACCGGCGCCGTCGGCAGGTAAGGACCCGGCTGCATCCTACAAGATGCGGCTGGGCGTCCGGATGTTTCTGTTCTATTGCCTCTTCTACGCCAGTTTCGTCGCTCTCAACCTGTACGATCCCCTGATGATGGAGAAAACGGTCATCTTCGGATTGAATCTGGCGACCTGCTACGGCTTTGCCCTCATCATCGTGGCGCTGATCCAGGCCCTCATATACGACGCTCTCTGCCACAAACAGGAAGAGCTTTTGAGCGGGCGCTCCGCCGACAAGGAGGAGAACTGATATGGTCATTGCGATTTTCCTCCTGTTCGTCCTTTTCGTGCTGGGATTGTCCTTCTACCTCGGAAACAAGACTCGAACTTCCAGCGGTTACTACGCGGCAGGCGGCCAGATACACTGGGGAGTCAATGGCATCGCCTTTGCGGGCGATTACCTTTCGGCGGCATCGTTCCTGGGCATCTGCGGCATGATCGCCACCATGGGCTATGACGGCTTCCTCTACTCCATAGGCTATCTTGCGGGCTGGATCGTGGCCCTGTTCGTGGTGGCCGAGCCGATGAAGCGGATGGGCAAATATACCTTTACCGATGCGGTTGACTCGAAGTACGATTCCCGGAGCATCAAACTGGCCGCCGCGATCAGCACCCTTATTGTCTCCATCTGCTACCTCATCCCCCAGATGGTGGGGGCCGGGGTGCTGGTCGAGCCGCTGCTGGGGCTGCCGCACCACTGGGGCGTCATCATGGTCGGGGCTATCGTCATCACCATCGTTGCCACCGCGGGCATGGCCTCCACGACCTATGTGCAGTTTCTGAAGGGCGGGATGCTCATTATCTTTTCCTTCATCCTCGTCTGTGCGGTCTGCGTGCGGGGTTTCAACACCCGGCCCGACCAGGGAGGGAAGGTTCCGTTTTATGAAATCAAGACCCTCGCCGCCCAGGAAACCGGCGGGCAACTGGCCGTCTCCGAGCCGGGCTGGCAGATGGTCGAGTCTCAGGAGGTGAAATCCGCCAAATCCACCTTCGTCCGTCTGTCCAGAGATGGGCGCGATAGCTGGTGGGTGGTCGACCGGATGGGCGGCGGCATCACCCTCAAAGAGGCCCAGTTCGCTTCCGTGGCCGCAGACGGCAAGAAATATGTCAACGGCGCTCCGGCCTCGGAGGACAATGCGCTCCGTCAGGTCGGCAATATCGAGCTGCTGAAGGGGCAGCCGGAGGCCCCTCACGGAAGCGTCTCTCCGTTCGATCTGCTGTCAGCGATGGCCGACAAAAGCACCGTGGTGCGCCGATGGAAGGATGCCAAGCTGACTGACAAAGACGGCGCTCATGTAACGCTCTACTACCCTGTCAGCACGGAGGGCAACCTGCTGATGCGGCCCGGGCTGAAGTTCAAGGTGCAGGGAACGCCTCTGGAGAAAATCGATTTCGTCTCCCTGATGCTGGCGCTCTTCCTGGGAACGGCGGCCCTGCCCCATATTCTGATCCGCTACTACACCGTTCCCAGCCCGGCGAGCGCCCGGAAGTCTACCATCGTCGCCATCGCCTCCATCGGGTTTTTCTATATCCTGACCCTGTTCATGGGGCTGGGCGCGATGATCAACGGCGTCCTGAACCCTGCGGACAGCAACATGGCCGCCCCGCTTCTGGCCCGCTCCTTCGGCGATTTTCTCTTTGCGGTCATCTCCGCCATCGCCTTCGCGACCGTGCTGGGAACGGTCAGCGGCCTGATCGTCGCCGCCTCCGGGGCCGTGGCGCACGACTTCTGCGACCGCTTTCTGAACCTCCGGATGGACGACCATCAGAAGATTAGAGCCGGGAAGATATCGGCCTTCGTGGTCGGGGCTTTCGCCATTGTCCTGGGGATTCTCTTCAAAGGCGTGAATGTGACCTTCCTGGTCGGCCTGGCTTTTGCCGTGGCGGCCTCGGCCAATCTGCCCGCGATCCTGATGCTCCTCTTCTGGAAGCGCACGACCGCCCGGGGGATCACCGCCTCGATTATAATGGGCATCGTTTCCTCTCTGGCCCTGATCGTTTTCTCGCCCGATATGTACAAGCTCTACGGCCTGGACCCGACTGCCGCACCGATTCCCTTCAGCAATCCGGGCATCGTCTCCATTCCGCTGAGCTTCATCACCCTGGTCGTCGCTTCTCTGATGTCCGGACAGGAAAGCAAGGTTCAGGCTGCCGTCGAGCCATGAAAGCCGTCACACGGGTAGAACTGCACTGCCACTCCCTCTACAGCAGCGACGGGACTCTTCCCCCCCGAGACCTGGCCGAATCGCTGGTTGCCGGGGGAGTGGCGGCGGCCTCCCTGACGGACCACGATACCGCCGACGGCCTTGCCGAATTCAGTCGGGCGCTCCTGCGGCGGGGCGTCGGCTTCATCCCGGGTGTTGAGATCACCGTCCGATTCCAGGGGGAAGATCTGCATCTGCTGGCCTACGGCTTCGATCCCGATTGCGCCGGATTTCAGGCCACCCTTCAATCGATTCGCCAGGCCCGGGATTCG
This sequence comes from Armatimonadota bacterium, assembly GCA_020846535.1. Lineage (GTDB taxonomy): Bacteria > Armatimonadota > JADLDR01 > JADLDR01 > JADLDR01 > JADLDR01. Next base: position 25,973 of record JADLDR010000085.1, read on the forward strand.
GGCGTCCACAGCATCGCCGAATCCATCCGCCAGAAAGGGGCCGCGCCTCAAGAGGACTCCGGGAGCGCGGCCCCTGCCGGGCAGATCGAAGCCGGGGAAGCCATCGCCCTGATCCACCGCGCCGGTGGCCGCGCCTTCCTCGCCCATCCCCTTATCTACCGCGCCGACCCGCCCGTCCTGCGCCCCTTGCTGGCAGCCCTGAAAGAACAGGGGCTGGATGGCCTCGAAGCCGTCTATGCCGCCTATACGGAGGAACAGAGAGAAAGCCTGTGCGCTCTCGCGAAGGAAGCGGGCCTCCTCGTCAGCGCCGGAACCGACCTGCACGACCGGAAATCGCCCGGGCCGTCCGGGGCCGGCATCGATATGCCGACCGGGTTGTGGAAGGCGTTCCGGGATGCGGTCTGCGCCGGGAACGGTCTTGCCGCGCAGGGAATATCGCCGTCACCCCACCCGCGCCATCGGCTCGATAAGAGGCACTTTCTCTTTCACATCATGTTCCCGACCCTGCTGGCGATTTCGCTCTTTATCGCGGCCATCTACTCGCTTTTTTTGCCCGCTTTCGAGCATTCGCTCCTCGAACGGAAGCGGGAAATGATCCGGGAACTGACCAATTCGGCCTGGAGCATTTTAGCCAGTTTCGAGCGCGACGAACGGGCGGGTCGGCTGACCCGCTCCCAGGCCCAGGCGATGGCCCGCTCCCGCATCGCATCGCTGCGCTATGGCCGCGAAGGCAAAGATTACTTCTGGCTCCAGGATATGCGCCCCCGCATCATCATGCACCCTTACCGCCCCGACCTCAACGGGAAGGATGTTTCCGGGTTCCGGGATATGCGGGGAGAACGCATTTTTGTGGAATTCGCCGACCTGGTGCGACGCGGGCGGGAGGGCTACATCGCCTATGTCTGGCAATGGAAAGACGACCCCAGCCGCCTCGTTCCGAAGGAATCCTACATAAAAGGTTTCCAGCCCTGGGGTTGGATCATTGGCACAGGCATCTATATCGAGGATGTGAAGGAAGAGATCGGGCGCATCGAAGCCCGCCTGGTCAGGACTGCGCTGGGCATCGCCCTGATTGTGGCAGCCCTCCTTCTGTATGTGATGCGTCAGAGCCTTTCCCTGGAGCGCGAGCGATCCGAGGCCGAAGAAAGCCTGCGCGAATCGACCGAACGCTATCGCGCTCTGGTGGAGGCCACCACCGAAGGAACCCTTCTGGTGATGGACGAGCGCTGCCGTTACGCGAACCCCATCTTCTTGGAAATTCTCGGCTACACCCAGCGCGAGATGGAACTGCTCGATCTCCATGATATCATCCCCGAAACCGGCGAGAACGCCCGGGCCTGGGAAAGCCTCCACCGCCTGATCCGGGGCGAGGAGGCGGTGGAGGGCTTCGACGCCGTGCTTCGCAGGCGGGGCGGAGGGCCGGTCGAATGCGTCCTTGCCAGCAGCCGGATCGCCTTCGGAGAGGGCAACGGCTTCATTCTCCTGGCCCGGAATATCGGCTCGGAAGCGGTTTCGGCGGCCTCCGGGCAGAACCGGCGGTCGCTCCAGCAGGTGGCGGACGGCACTCCGGTCGGCCTTTTCCGCGCAAGGGCCTCTTCGCGGGCGACGGTCATCGAGGCCAATCCCGCCGCCGAAGGACTGATGCGCCCGTCCCGTCCCTCCGAAGACAGCCCCGCAGCCCTTGCCGGCCTTTTCCGGGACGGGGCCGATTATGAGGACTTTCGGGCGGAGTTGCAGCGCGAAGGCAAAGCGGCCCGCCGCCTCCACGTAACGGCCCGCGAGCCGCGCACCCTGACTCTCGCTCTCACAGCGCAGCTTCTCAAGGACGAACAGGGCAACCCTCGCTATATCGATGGCACGGTTCAAGATATCACCCCCGAGGAAAATCGTGCCGCCCGGCTCAAATCCCAGATCGAAACCCTTCAAACCTCTCTCCTCTTCCTGCACGAGCCGGTTAACCGCATCGGGCGCGCCTCCCTTTTTTGCGAACTCAGCACATCCATTCAGGCGGCCTCGGCCCTGATGACCTCCCGGCAATCGAGCGCGGTTCTGGTGGAATCCGAATCCGGCGCTGCTGTAGGCATCGTGACCGACCGCGACCTCCGGGAGCGGGTCGTGGCCGCCGGGCTGGACCGGAAAGAGTCGGTCAGCCGCATCATGACCGCGCCCCTGATCTCCATCCCCGAAAGCGCCGCCCTCTATGAAGCCCTTCTCCTGATGGAGCAGAAAGGGATCCAGCATCTCGCGGTTGCGGATGAGACAGGCCGCATCGTAGGGGTCATCCGGAGCAAGGAACTCCTCCAGTTCCGCAGCTACGGCCCCATTGTCCTGACCCGCGAGATCCGGCGCTCCGGCAGTGCGGAGGAGGTGATCGCCGCCTGTCGCCGCACCTCGGAACTGGCCCGGTCGCTTCTCGAATCCAACGCCCATCCGCGCCACGTCACGGAGATGCTTGCCTCCGTCTGCGACGCCGCCACGGAGCGATTTCTCGATCTGGCCCAGGCGGGCCTCGGCCCGGCCCCGGTTCCCTTCGTTTTTCTCGCCCTGGGAAGCCAGGGGCGGCAGGAGATGACCCTGGCGAGCGACCAGGATAATGCCATCCTCTTCGAGCCGCCCGATGATCCCGCAATGCTGCCTCAGGCCCAGGATTACCTGGGCCGTTTGAGCGCCCTGGTCTGCGGCTGGCTGGCCCGGGCAGGATACCCTTTCTGCCAGGGGAACGTGATGGCCCAGAACCCCCGGTGGTGCCAGCCACTGGCCGTCTGGAAAGACTACTTTAGCGATTGGATCGAACGGGCGGAGCCTCAGCAGTTGCTGGAATTCACCATTTTCTTCGACTTCAGGCCGGTTTACGGCCCGGAGGAGCCTGTGGGCGAGCTTCGCCGCCACATCGCGGATGCTCTGACGGCCCGGCCCGCGTTCTTCCCGCACTTTGCCCAGAACTCGCTCCTTTTCAAGCCTCCGGCCCGGCTTTTTGGGAGAATCCGCGTCGGCGGCGAACACCCGGGGACGCTGGACCTGAAAGAAGCCTTGATGCCCATCGTCAGCTTCGCCCGCCTTTACGCGCTTCGGCACGGCCTGGAGGAAACCCACACTCTCGACCGCCTCGAAGCCCTGACCCGGGCCGGCGCGCTGCCGGAAGCGAGCTGCCAGGAGATCATAGCCGCCTACGACTTTCTGATACGCCTCCGCTTGCAGCGCCAATCGGCTCTCCTGCACGCCAACCAGCCTCCCGATAACAGCATCGGCCTCCGAAGCCTGGGACAGCTCGATGAAACCCTTCTCACCCAATCCTTTGCCCAGATCAGCGCCGTGCAGAAACGGATCAGCTTCGATTTCCTCGGCGGCGCATCCTGAAAAGGAAATTCCGGGATGGGGGAGAATGGTAGGGGTAGTCAGGGCGGGGCGAGGAAATATCGTTGCGCCAACCGTTTCCGCCCGTATGAAAGGAATTTGCCGTTGAAGCGCGTCTGCATTTTTTGCGGCTCCAATGAAGGCACACGCCCCGCCTACAAGACTTCTGCCCGGCGAACCGGCGAAGCTTTGGCCCGGCGCGGGCTGGGGCTGGTCTTTGGAGGAGGGCATATCGGCCTGATGGGGGCCGCTGCGGATGCCGCCCTGCAAGCGGGCGGTGAGGTGATCGGCGTGATTCCACAGGCCCTTGTCGACAGAGAACTCGCCCACCGGGGGCTGAGCGATCTCCATGTGGTTTCATCCATGCATGAGCGCAAGGCGACGATGGCCGCCCTGTCCGATGCCTTCATCGCCCTGCCCGGCGGCTATGGAACCCTGGACGAGCTCTGCGAAATCCTGACCTGGGCGCAGCTCGGCCTGCATGCCAAACCCTGCGGCCTGCTGGATGTGGAAGGTTATTACGATCACCTGCTGGCTCTCCTCGATCATGCTGTGGCCCAACGCTTCCTGCGTCCCGAACACCGCGCTCTTCTCCTGGACGACACCGACCCGGACAGGCTCCTGGACAGGCTGACCGCCTATCAACCGCCCGCGCTGTATAAATGGATCGATCAGGATGAAACCTGATTGGACATAACCGGATATTGATATATGCCCTTTCAAACGCGAATCCTTGAAATGAGCGTCATCGCAGCCCTATCTTTGGTTATGCTGGCATCGAGCGACCTATCAGCCGGGCCTGCCGATAATGTGCTGTCGGCCCTGTATGGCGGACATAAAGTCAGGGCGCGGATCGGCAAAGCGCCTGCCGGGAAAATGATGCTGCTGATCGATGGCCGCCCGGAGCCGCTCTTCTGGGCCAGCCTGTCTTCGGGAGGGGAAGATTATCGCCGGGCTGGGATGAATGCGGTACTCGCCGAACTGGTCTATCCGGGAAAGGATAAGACTCTCGAAGAAGCCTTCCAGGAGTGGAACCGGCTGCTTCTGGATATCAAAAAGCAGGGCCTTTATGCTGTGATCTATATTCACAACACGATTCACGCCTCCGCGGGCGCGATCCCCTGGGCCTTCGACGATCAATGGAAAAGGTATGTGCAGGCCATCGTCCGCCGCTACCGCCCGGTGACGAACCTCATCGCCTGGATATTCGCCGACGAGGTGGCCGACCATCTGACCTATCCTGATGGAGCCTTCCGCGCTTTTCTCCGGCGGGAGTATCCCTCGCTGGAAGCTTTGAACAGGGCATGGGATAGCCGCTACGCCTCGTTTGAAGACATTCGCCTCGAATATCGGAACGACAGACATGGCCGTCCGGAAGAGAGCATGGCGACCCCATCGCATCCTTTCGGCATCGGCCCGAAAGCCTTCGACTCCGCCCGCTTCAAGGCTGCCCGCGTGGCGGAGGCGCACCGTTTGTTCGAGGCCGCTGTCCGGGAGGTTGACCCGGACACCCCCCTTTTTAGCGGGGCGCACAACCTGGCATGGCCCATCACGGGCATCCCCGAAGGGTGGGGGGCCTTTTTCGATTTCTACCCCGGCAACTCCGGCCATGACTACGGCACCCATCACATCTGGGCCATGGATATCGGCAGAGGGCAAAACGAGCGGCCTGTGATGCAGATGCTTCTCCCGGAGCGATGGGATGATCCCCGCTGGCATACCGATGCCCGACTTCTGAGAGGATGGATGGTGGAGTCTGCCCTGCACGGCGCGGCAGGCGTCACCTTCTGGCCGTGGTCGTTTTTAGGAATAGACAACCGCCCCGGCGACCGCAGTTCCAGCCGGGAACGCATCGCTGTATGCCGGGAGGCCATCGATACCCTCCGCACATCGGGCATCTTCGAGATGCTGTCTCAAAATACCGCCGCCGTTCTCTACCAGCCCTATGCCGAAGGCTGGGGGGCTGCCTCCCAGGTCTACGGCGTCCTGCGCCATCCCGATGAGGAGCCGTATATCCTTATGGATCAACTGAAGTTCGGCACGCGGTACGGGCAGGTCGATTATCTGACCCACCTGGATCGAGCCGACCTGAACCGCTACGGGGTCATCCTGGCCCAGTTCGCCCCCGATCTGTCTGCCCGCGACATCGCCCGGCTGGCCGCTTATGTCAGAAAGGGCGGCGTTCTGATGGCCGATGTCGGCTTCGACTGCATCCGTGCCGGAAAAACGGTGACAGCTATGAGCCGGGAAGCCCGGGAGCTTTTCGGCATCCGGAAGCTGGCAGCCAGCGCCGCCGGGCCGGGCCGTTTCGCCGCCACCGGCCATTACAGCGACCTGCTGGGCGGCCTCAAACCCGGCGAGGACTCGACGGATCGCCTCCAACAGATGGCTCTGGATGTGGAGCCTGACACCGCCCTTCCTGCCCTTCAAGGGCCGGGAAAGCAGGGGCTATATGTCAACCGCCTGGGGAAAGGGTATGCCATCTTTTGCAGCGTCCTCGCCTGGTCCCGATGGACGGCATCCGACCCGCTTTTCCTGAAAATCCATGACGCGCTGTTCGCTCGACGCGCCCGGATCGAACTCATCGGAGACCAAAGTAAAGACCGACCGCAATCGTTCTTTTCCGATACGGAAGCCTCTCTCTTTTTCACCGGCTATGCTCTCCAGAACCGTGCGGACGCCGAAAAAACCGTGAAAGTGCGTGTGAACCGACGCCTCTTTTCTCATCGCCTGCCCCCGCGGAGCGTCCTTCTAGTCAACCGGGGGCGTTCGATTCCTCTGGGAACCGGAACCTGGCCTGCCGAACTCGGGCCGAAGGAGATGAATCCGTGAAACTGGCGCTGATGCTGAGCCTGCTGCTGATGGCCCCTGACCGGGAAACCCGCCCGAAATTCCTCATCGGATACACCGAGTTCCGGACGAACCTGCCGGGCGGTCGTCATGCCAATGTCGCAACCATGCGGGCCTGTGTGGTCGGAGGAGACGGCAAAGGGCGGCGCGTGCTGGCCCCCGCCCTGACGCGGGAGCCGCACACCTGGGCTCAGTTTGCGGGATGGTCTCCGGACGGGCGCTGCGCCGTGATCGGCAGAGGATGGGAGAGTCCGGAAAACGCCGCCTGGGAGGAGGAGTACAAGACCTTCCGCATGACCGAAGGATGGCTGTACGATATCTACCTTCTGGGTATCAAGACCGGCAAGCCGACCAACCTGACGGCAGTGGAACGGGTCAGCGACTACAACAGCGGCCTATTTTTCTGGCCGAAAAATCCAGCCAGGCTGGGGTTTCAGGCGCTGATCGGGGGCAATTCGCACCCTTTCAGTATGGATCGAGATGGCCGCAACAAAAAAGACCTTTCCGAAGGCTCCAAAGAGTTCGCCTACGGTTACAGCGCATCCCCGGACGGAAAACGAATATCCTACCACATGAGCTACCAGATCTATATCGCCGATGCGGACGGCTCCAATGCCCGGCTCATCCCGACCGGGAATCCCTTCAATTTCGCCCCGCAGTGGTCTCCCGACGGCCAATGGCTGATGTTTTTGAGCGGCGAGCATTACGACTGCCACCCCTATATCGTCCGGCCCGACGGAACGGGCCTGCGGAAGATCGCCGGCCGGCAGGGCTACAGGGGCGCAGTTCAGTTCCTGGATGTTCCGGACTTCCACGACGGCAGCAGCGATGTTCCGGTCTGGTCGCCGGACGGGAAATGGGTCTACTATACCGCCAAAGTGGAGGAGAGCGTCGAACTGATGCGAGCCTCTCTGGAGGGCCACAGCGAGCAACTGACCCGTTCCAGGCCGGGGTCTCTGAATTATCATCCCGTTTTCTCTCCGGACGCCCGCTGGCTGCTCCTCGGCTCCACCCGCAGCGGCCTGCGCCATCTCTACGTCATGCGCCCGGACGGAACCGGAGCCTACCTTGTTACCTCGGTCAAACCGGGCAGCGGGGCCATGTGGCCCCACTGGCAGCCTGTAGCCCGGGCAGGGAAATGAGTTGAGATGGCGTTCGCTTGGCATGAGAATCAATCTCTATCGATGCCGTCTGCGAGGAGTGGAGCGACGCGGCAATCTCCAGCGTAACGATAACAAGACTTTGGCTTGAATAACAATAGGCTGCATCGATGACGGCAATATATCCGAATTTGAGGGACATCCTATGTTGAAAGCTACCAGCTTGATTTGCCCTTCCTGCAAAGGGCCGGTCGGGGTTTCCAACAGCTTTGTAAAGATGGTGGTTTGCGACAACTGCCGGAATGCTCTGGCGGTTCGCAATGTTTCCGGCCCGGCTCCTGCGGCGCGTCCTGTAGCGCCCGGAACGGCGCTGTCTCAGTCTTTCTTACTCGATCCGACCGGTAAGACGGCGGCTCTCGCCCTCTATCCGACCCGGTTCGGGATCGGGATCGGCGGCTTTTTGAAGGAAAGAGCGTTTACGGTGCTGGGGCGCGTTCGGTTCGAGGGAGAGGATGGTTACTGGGACGAGTGGTATCTGGAGTTCGGGGACGGCTCCATCGGCTGGCTCGAAGAGGAGGAGGGGGAATTGATGCTCTCCCGGCGGGAACGGCTGACTGCGCCGGTCCCCGATTTCGAGGCTGTCCGGGTGGGCATGACTTTCACCGTCAACGGGCAGCCCTTCTTCGTGACCGAGCGAAGCCGGACGCGGGTGGCCGGGGCGGAAGGCCAGCTCTACTACCGGGCGCAGATCGGCCAGGAGGCGCGTTTTCTGGACGGCAACATCGCTGGACGGGTGGCCTTTCTGGAATATACGGAGGATGGCATTGAGTTCAGCGTTGGCGATGTGGTGGAACGGGAAGGCATCCGGATAAGGAACTGACCATGCGGATAAGGACAGCGCGATGCGGTCGGTGCGGGGCCGATGTGCAGCTCCGGGACGGCGCACCGTCCGCCCGGTGCGAGCGGTGCGAGACTCAGGTTTCGCTTCAGGATGCGCTGCGGGAGGAGCAGGCATCGGCCCGGCGCTATCCGTCCGAAACGCCCCTGCGGGTCGGCATGGCAGGCCTCTTCGGGGGCAAGCGGTATCAGCTCATCGGGCGGGTGGTCTATAGCACCGTCGAAGAAGGGGAAACCTGCTTCTGGGAGGAGTTCCAACTGCTCGCCCCGGACGGCGACATCTTTTACCTGGAATACGATGAAGGCCAGTGGAAACTGTTGGAACGCTTCACCCCACAGAACCCCATCGGCCCTCAGGAGATGGCCTCTCTGCGGGCCGGTTCCAATCTCAGGCTGGAGGCGGGCACAAGCGTCGTGCGGGAGCGGGGAAAAGCTACGGTCCAGTCGGTGCAGGGCGAACTGACCTACTCGATCCGGGCCGGAGACCAGGTGGATTACCTGGAGGCGGCCTATCTGAACCGCTGGTATTCGGTGGAGTGGCGGGAGGAGGAAATCGAGTTCTATCGGGGCAAACTGCTTGCCCGGAAGGAAGTCTTTCACCATTTCGGCCTGACCGCTCAGATATCGGCACTGGAAGCCGGGGAGAACCGGCGGCGCTCCCAGAAATACTTTGCAGCCGTTTGCCTGGCGCTATCCCTGCTCGCATTCATTTTTTACGGGATCGCTCTGACGGGCGGGAAGGTCATCAGCAAGGAATCGGTCGACCTGAATATCGTGTCTGAGGAAGGCATCCGCTTCGGGCCGGTCACGCTCAGTCCGGGCATGTATGTTCACCGCCTCATCATCTACGGCTCTATGCAGGACGCCTCCGCATGGGTGGCCGGGGTGCTGGAAACGGCGGGCGGCGCGGAGCTTGTCGGAACGCAGCGCGATTTCTGGGACGAACACGGCTACGATGCAGACGGGGCATGGCACGAATCGGACCTGCGCGCTCAGAGCGATTTCGTCGTCCGCGAGGCCCAGCCTTACTATGTCCACCTGTATGTGGAGCGCGACACCCCTACCGGCTCTTTCCGGAATGTCGGCTACGAACTGCGCGGCGGGGTGCTTCACCCGACCTTCTTCCTCCCTTATGGCATCATTGCCTTCATCCTGGCTGTCGTCTTTTTCTGCGTCTCTTCGCCCGAAACCCTTCAAAAGCTGGCGGAAAGCATGGATGATGACGAATAGCCCGCCGGAGGTGTTCCGATGACAAGCGGCTACTGGGTCGCTACCTGGATTCTTGTCCTTCTCTTCATCTCCCTGCTGCTGGCCGCCTATTTCGGTCTGGGCCTCCCTTCCGACACCCAGGCGATGGCGCAGACCCGCAGCGTCCGCACGGGCAGCCTCCATACCCGCTCCTATTTCGGGGGAGGCCCGGGCTTCGGGAAGTGAAAGCGGATTATGCCCGGTAGGGGCGCGATTTATCGCGCCCGTGAAGGCCATTGGTCTCAAAGGCCGTTGGGCGCTATAAATCGCGCCCCTACGGGATACAATACCGTAATGATCAGATTTCCTAAACATCCTTATATGCCATCCCCAGCCAGATGCACTCATTCGCAAGGCGAGGAGGAATCTTTTCGCATTCTTTATGCTGACACCACCATGCAGCGAAGTCGTGTTTGCCCAGAGGAACTATACCTGCACCGTATTTCTTGGCGAACGCTTGATGGAACGAATCTGATTTGAAATTGTGGAAAATTCCGGTTTTACCTTCCATCCAAAGCCATAATTGCCAATCACACAGCATATAGAGAGCCATTTCGGGGCCGACTCGATAAAATTGCTGTTCAAGCCGGGTGCATAAGGCTTGCTCAAGAGATACAAGATTAAGGTTCTTGCCACGCTGTAGGTATACTTTGCAGAGGAAGTCATCGGGCGGATAATCATGGACACCAAGTAATGAGCATTCGTACTTTAACCAATTACGGAAAGAATAACTAAACGGTTTCAATGTTGCTGAATTCTGTAGAATCGCTCGAACGCACCAATGCCCCTTGCGCCAAGGGAATGATTCGAAGGCTTCAGCGAGGGAATTGCCTATAGTACCTCCTTCAGAGCGTAATATTTGATAGGTATCCGCCATTGGCGCATTTTTTATATAATATATGAGGTGGTTTTTAATATTTTCGTTTTCCCATAGCTGTCCTAGCTCTGTAACACCGATTCTACGTTTCGTTAAAGAATCGAAGCATCCAGATTTTCTCAAACTATCCACACCTGCGAATTCAGCAGCCCGAAAACCCTGCAAATCGATGCTATGACCGAGAAAAGCATGCCAATTCAAGTCGTCATCGGTATCGGCAATGAGTAGCCCTGGCTTTTGTAATAGAACAAGAGCATAACGATTCCATAATTCATTAAGCTGAGCGCAACCGGTGTTGATGCGTTCAGGTATAGCTTGCATTCAGACGCCTCCCAAGCGTTTTGTTCGTGCAATATTGGAAAATGAGTTCGATTTCCTGCAACAATTCTATCCCCATAAGGAGAGACCTTTCATGAAAAAACTCTTGCCCGCAGTCCAGGTTATCGCCTTGGCGATCCTCTCATCTGCCGCGCTCCGGGCGCAAACGGCCCAGCAGTCGGAGGTATGGCAGCCGAATACCTTCACTTCGGCTATCGTCTCCACTATCGTTTTCGGATTGATCGGGATTATCCTGGCGATTATCGGATTCAAGCTTTTCGATGCCTTCGTCTCCTTCAATCTGGAGAAGGAGATCTGCGAAAAACAGAACTTCGCCGTGGCGATCCTCTGCGGGGCGATGGTGCTGGGCATCTGCATCATCATCGCGGCTGTGGCGCAGTGAATCAGGCGGAAGAAGAGCTTCCGGATACGCCGTCCGCCGCGGCCCGGCGCGAAGCGCCGGCCCTGCTGACCTCCATTTTTTTGATTGCGGCCTGCGGGTTGGTCTACGAACTGCTCATCGCCACTGTCTCCTCCTACCTGCTGGGCAGCAGCGTTACCCAGTTTTCGGTGGCTATCGGGGTCTTCATCGGGGCGATGGGGCTGGGATCGCAGTTGTCTCAATCGGTGCGCCGGGGGCTTCTCGGTGCTTTCATCCTCATCGAAATCGCCCTGGGCATCCTCGGAGGATCCTCGGTCGGCCTCCTCTTCTGGGCGTACGCGTCGGGCGCGTTCTACTGGATCGCCCTTTATACCGTCCTGATCGCCATCGGAACCCTGACGGGCCTCGAACTGCCCCTCCTGACCCGCCTCCTGAAGCGGTACGGCTCCCTCCGCACCGTCATCGCGCAGGCCCTTTCCTTCGATTATGTCGGCGCTCTCACCGGCTCGCTCCTCTTCCCGCTTCTCCTGCTGCCCGCCCTGGGGATGGCCCGCACCGCCTTTCTCATCGGCCTTCTGAATATTGGAGTCGCCGTCTGGAATATCGGTATCTTCCGCTCCCGCCTCAAGATGCCAGGGGCGCTTCTCGCCATTTGCGCGGCCTGCGCCGTGCTGCTGGGAGCGGGCTTGGCCTTCGCCACACCGCTGGTCGGCTTGCTCGAACGGAGGCTCTATGAAGATGAGATCATCTATTCCGCCCAGACTCCCTACCAGCGCATCATCGTGACCCGGTGGCGGGACGATATCCGCCTCTATCTGGACGGGAACCTCCAGTTTTCCTCCACCGACGAATACCGCTACCATGAATCCCTTGTCCATCCGGCCCTGTCTCTCTCGCCTGCTGCCGAAGAAGTCCTGATCCTGGGCGGCGGGGACGGCCTGGCCGTGCGCGAAGTCCTGAAGTACCCGCAGGTAAAGCGTATCACCCTGGTCGATATCGATCCGCAGATGACCGATCTAGGAAAGCGGTTCCCCGCATTCGCAGCCCTGAACCGGAACGCCCTGGACGATCCCCGCCTCCGGCTGGTCCATCGGGACGCCTGCAAGTTTCTGGAAGAGGACTCCGGCCTCTACGATATCATCCTCGCGGACCTGCCCGACCCGAACACCGATGTCCTGGCGAAACTCTATTCGGTGGAGTTCTATAAATTGGTCAAGCGCCATCTGTCGGCCCCCGGAGTTTTCGTCACCCAGGCCACCTCTCCCTTCTTCGCCCGGAAGGCGTACTGGTGTATCGCGCAAACTGTCGCCGAGGTAGGGCTGCATGTCTTGCCCTATCACGCCTATGTGCCCTCTTTCGGAGATTGGGGGTGGGTCATGGCTGCCCGCCATGCGCTGCGCCCGGAAAGGATTCGCCTGGCCGTCCCGGTTCGCTTCCTGACGCCGGAGTCGCTTCAGGGAATGTTCGCCTTCGGTAAGGATGTCGATAAGGTCGGGGTCGCGATCTCCACCCTGGACCGCCCCGCCATTATGACCTATTACCTCAAAGATTGGAAACAGTGGGATTAACCATGATCGGAAAGCACCTCCTCGCCGATTTCTACGATGTCGCCCCGGGCAGCCTCAACAACGATGCTTTGCTTTCCGACTGCCTGGCGCAGGCGGCCCTCAGTTGCGGCCTGACTCCGCTGGGGCCTCCGGCGCTGCACCGATTCACAGGCGGGGGCTTGACGGGTTTTCTGGTCCTGTCCGAGTCGCATATCGCGTTCCACACCTACCCCGAACACGGCTTCATCGCCCTCGATATCTTTTCATGCGGCCCGACCGATCCGCGCGAAGCCCTGAGCGCGTTCCGCGCCGCCCTTCGGCCCGGAAGGGAAAGGATGCGGGTCGAAAACCGCGGAACGGAGATCGGCCGTGACGGGAACAGTGCGGGTTAGCATGACAGCCTCTTGCTTCTGAAGTATAATGTCTTCAGAGGAACCCGACCGCTGTCACGGCAAAGGAGGCTTTCCATGTCCGAACCGACCGATATGCAGTGCGATCTTGCCGATCTGAAGTGCGTTCCGTGCAGGGGAGGCGTGCCTCCTCTGACCCCTGAGGAAATCGGCCCGCTGCTGGCCCGGCTGGAAGGCTGGCAGGTGGAAGACCATCAGAAACTGATCAAAGCCTATCCCTTCAAGAATTTCGCGCAGGCCGTCGATTTCGTGAACGCCGTCACCCCGGTCGCCGAGGAGGAAGGCCACCACCCCGATCTGTACGTGCGCTGGGGCGAGGTGAAAGTCTTTCTCTGGACGCACAAAATCGACGGCCTGACCGAGAGCGATTTCATCATGGCCGCCAAAATCGACCGGGTTTTTCAGGAGCCGCCCGGAAGCGGATAGTCCCCGTTTTCGCAAGTTGACAGAAAACATAATATTACTCTATAATATCTCAAACGTTTGTCGAGCAAGGCGGAGATTTCCGGCCTTGCTTCTTTTTACTTCGGACAAGGGAGGATGTGGCTGGATGTTTCTCGGGACTCAGCGGGTGAATGCCCTGGGCCGCCTGGAGATCGGCGGCTGCGACACGCTCGATCTGGCGGCCCGCTTCGGGACGCCCCTTTATGTGATGGATGAGGCTCTGATTCGCTCCAACTGCTGCCAGTACCGTCGCGCCTTCGAGTCGCGACTGCCCGGCAGCGTCCTGGCTTATGCGGGCAAGGCGTTCCTCTGCCTGGCGATGTGCAAAATCATGGAGGAGGAAGGTTTCTGGCTCGACGTGGCCTCCGCAGGCGAGCTTTACACCGCAGCCAAGGCCGATTTCCCGGCGGGCAGGATCATGATGCACGGCAACAACAAGTCTGAAGAGGAGCTTGTCATGGCGCTCGATTACGGCGTCGCCCGGATCGTGGTCGATAACGCCTGGGAACTGGGCATCCTGGACCGCATGACTCAGGAGCGCGGGCAGACAGCCGATATCCTGCTCCGGACGACCCCCGGCATCGACCCGCATACCCACAAACGCATTCGCACCGGCCAGGCCGACACCAAGTTCGGCCTCAACATCCACAACGGCGCGGCCCTAGCTGCTGTCCGCCAGGCGCTCGACTGCCCGAATATCCGGCTCAAAGGATTCCATTTCCATATCGGCTCCCAGCTTCTCGACGCTCACACCCACCATGAGGCTGTCCGCATCCTGGTGGACTTCATGCGCGAGGCGGCGGGCGAGACAGGCTATCAGGCCGAAGACCTCAACATCGGCGGGGGCCTGGGCATCCGCTACCTGGAATCCCACTGTCCCCCTTCCATCGACGAGTTTTCCGAGGAAATTATCGCCACCTTGCAGAAGGCGCTGGCCCACCGGAAGCTGAAGCCTCCCCGACTGATGCAGGAGCCAGGCCGCTCTATCGTCGGGGAGGCGGGCACGACCCTCTATACCGTTGGAACCATCAAAACAGTTCCCATCAAAGAGGAGCCGGGGCAGCGCACCTATGTGGCTATCGACGGCGGCATGTCGGACAACCCTCGCCCGCAGCTTTACGAGGCCCGTTACGAAGCCTTGATCGCCGGCAAAGCCGGGCAGGAGCCGTCCGAACTTGTCACCGTCGCTGGAAAGCACTGCGAAACCGATATCCTGATCTGGGACATCCGCATCCAGCCCGTCCGGCCCGGCGATATCCTGGCCGTCCAGTCCACCGGAGCCTACAACTACGCGATGGCAAGCAACTACAACCGTTTTCGTCGCCCGGCTGCCGTGCTGGTCAAGGACGGCCAGGCGGAAATCATTATCCGCCGGGAGAGCTATGACGATCTATTATTGCAGGATGGCGTCCCGGAACGGCTGGCAGGAAAGCCATAAGCAAACTCTCACCCTGAAAGCGAACCGGTCGGCACTTTGCGGCTCGCCACAACTGAAATCGGCCTGCGCCGACGGCCCCGACAGCCCGCGATAGCGGGCTTCTCATTTTCAGAATGTCCGTTTCTGATATCCCAGCGGGATCGCATTTTTATGGAAGTGATCGTCACCCATACCAACGCGGATTTCGATGCCTTCGCCTGCCTGGTGGCGGCCCGGAAACTCTATCCCCAGGCGGTCTCCGTGCTGCCGACCGGCCTGGACCGGAACGTCCGGGAGTTCTATGCGCTCCACCAGGACTTGCTGGGGTTGACGCCAGCTCGGGAGGTGGAGCAAGATGCGATCACCCGCCTGATTGTGGTCGAAACGCGGCAGGCGCGGCGGCTGGGGGAGTTCCAGCGCGTGGCCGAAGACCCCACGGTGGAACTCCATGTTTTCGACCACCACCCGGCTATGTCGGGCGATTTGCGGGGCGCGGTCAACCGGATGATGGCCTGCGGGGCGGGGGTGACGCTCTTTGTGGAGATCTTCCGGGAGCGCCAGACCGCGCTGACACCTCTGGAGGCGACCGTGCTGGCCCTGGGACTCTATGAGGATACCGGCGCTCTTACCTTTTCCGCCACCGTCCCGGAGGACCTGGAGGCCGGGGCCTATCTCCTGACGCACGGGGCGAACCTGGACATCGTTTCCGATTATATCCAGCGTCCGCTCGATCCCGACCAGCGAGAGCTTCTCAACGACCTCATCCTTTCCACCGAATACGTGACCCTCGGGGGCGTGCGGGTGGCCCTGGCGACGGCCCAGACCGACAGCTACGTGGGGGAACTGGCCCTCCTGACCCACAAATTACGCGACATCGAAAATGTGGACGCTGTTTTCTCCATCGCCCGTATGGATGAAACCACCTATCTGGTGGCCCGCTCCAAAACGGACGCGCTCAATGTCGGAACCCTTTTGCAGCGCATCGGGGGCGGGGGTCACCCTAGGGCCTCCTCCGCCGCTTTTCGCGGCAAGTCGGTGTCCCGGGTGCGCGATATTTTGCTGGAGGCGCTCCGCGAAAACCTCCGGCCCGAAGCACTCGCCCGGCAGATCATGTCCTATCCCGCCCGCACCATCTCGCCCGACGACTCCATCGAGCAGGCGGGCGAGATGATGACCCGCTACGGCTACAGTGGCCTCCTGGTGGTGGAGGATGGGAGGATCCTGGGGACGCTGGACAGGCAGGACGTGGATAAAGCCAGCCATCACCAGTTGGCCCATGCGCCCGTCAAAGCCTTCCTGTCACCGAATGTGGCGTCCGTCTCCCCCGACACCCCCCTGACAGAGATCGAAAGGCTCCTGGCCCGGGAGGAGATGGCCCGGCTGCCGGTGGTGGAGGGCGGCCAGATCATCGGCATCGTCACCCGCACCGACTTTCTCCGCGCCCGCTACGGCAGCCGCTACGCCCGGTCCCGTGCCGAGATCGAATGGCAGCCGAACCTGTCCGAATCGCTTCGCTCGCAGTTGCCTGAGCCGATCTGCGCCCTTCTGGAGCGCATCGGCCAGGAGGCGGCGGACCTGAAGGTCTACATTGTCGGGGGATTCGTTCGCGACCTTCTCCTGGGCCGCCCGAATCTGGATATCGATCTCCTTGTGGAAAGGGCCGGAGTCAAATTCTCTGTTACCCTGGCCCAATCGCTGGAGGCGAGAGTCCGCGTCCACCGGCGTTTCGGCACAGCCACCCTGACCCTGCCGGACGGCTTCCGGCTCGATATCGCCACCGCCCGCCTGGAATCCTACCGCCACCCGGCGGCCCTGCCCGATGTGGAGCCTGAGGTGCCGGTTCAGGAAGACTTGCAGCGCCGCGATTTCACCATGAACGCGATGGCGATCTGCCTCAACCCCGGCGCGTTCGGCGAACTGGTTGATCCCTTCGGCGGGCGCTTCGACCTGAAAGCCCGCACTCTAAGAACATTGCACAAGTTCAGCTTCGTGGAGGACCCGACCCGCATCTTCCGGGCCGTCCGCTTCGAGGCCCGTTTCGGCTTCCGGCTCGATGAGGCGATGGAAAGCTCCGCCCGCTGGGTGGCGGCGGCCCGCCTGATCGAGCGCCTTTCCGCCAAACGGGTCCGAACCGAACTCCTTCTGATCCTGGAATCGGACAGGGCGGAGGCGATGTTCAAGCGGCTGCACGAGATGGAGGCTCTGAAGCATCTTCACCCGTCGCTTTCCTGGTCGAAGGCGTTGGGCAACCGGCTTCGGCAGGCTGAAGAGGCGGTCGCCTGGCTTCGCGCCCTGGCTCCAGGAGAACCTTTTCTGGAATGGCTGGTCCGCTTCCTGGCCTGGACGGACGATCTCGCCTCTCAGGAGGCGGTCAAATTCGCCCGGGACAGGCTCCGCATGAAGACACATCATGTCGAAATCATCGAGACCGCCCGCGCCCAGGCCGGGCTGATCCCCGGTCGGCTTCAGGCCGGGGCAGGTGATGCGGTCGCCGTCTACGATGCCTTCAAGGGGCTATCCCTGGAGGTGATGGCGTATATTCGCACAAACTGCCGCAGCCCGGAAATCGTGGAGGCGGCTGCCCGGTATCTGGCGGAATTGCGATTCTCCCGGCTGGAGATCAACGGAAACGACCTGATCGCCGCAGGCGTCAGGCAGGGGCCTGCCATCGGACGCGCCCTGAAAGAAACCTTCCGCGCCCGGCTGGAGGGGCGACTGAAAGGCCGTCAGGAGGAACTGGCCTATGCCCTGGAGAACATCGATAGTGCCGCCGCGGAACAAAACCGGCGGCGAACCGAGGAGGATTCTCCCGGCAGATAGGAGCGATGCATGCTAGAAAGCCTGATGAAAGGCGATATCGACCAGGCCATCCTGTGGCTGCTTGCGGTCGCGATAGCCATCACCATTCACGAGTTCGCCCACGCAGTTTCGGCCCTCGCCGCCGGAGACGATACGGCCAAACGCGCCGGGCGGGTGACCCTGAACCCTTTGGCGCATTACGACCCGGTGGGCAGCACCTTTTTCCTGCTCTTCGGGTTCGGCTGGGCCAAGCCCGTTCCGGTGAACCCGCGCAATTTTCGCAATCCGCGCTGGCACGATGCCCTGGTGTCCTTCTGGGGGCCGCTCTCCAATATGCTGCTGGCCGCCATCCTTCTGCTACTGGCCCGCTTCCAGTTGATTCCGAGCGCCGAGCGTCTGATGGCCCTGGTGCTGCTATGCATCCAGTTGAATCTGGTGCTGGCTTTCTTTAACCTGATCCCGCTCCCACCCCTGGACGGCTCCCATATCATGAAGGCGATCCTGCCGCACCCGCAGTCTCAGATGTACGTCCGTTTTGTGGGGCAGTGGGGCATGTTTCTCCTGCTGGCGATTATCCTTCTGCCCAGGATCGACCCGCGCCTCGACCTGCTGGGGTGGTATCTGAATCCGGCGATCAGCTTCTTTTTCCGCATATTTCTGGGGCCGCTCTGATGATGCTGAAAACTTCCCCCTATCAGGTGGTTCTGCCGGCCTTCGAGGGGCCGCTCGATCTGCTCTATCACCTCATACGGGAGCAGCGGATCGATATCTACGATATTCCCATCGCCCTCATCACCGACCAGTATATGGAATACCTCTCCCTGATGGAATCGTTCGACCTGGAGATCGCCGGGGAATTCCTGGTGATGGCGGCCACGCTCCTTGAGATCAAATCGAAAATGCTCCTGCCGCCCGAGGAATCCGCTTTGGATGAGGAGGAGGACGGTCCCGATCCCCGCGCCGAGCTGGTGGACAGGCTTCTCGAATACGAGCGCTACAAGGAGGCGGCGGAAACCTTACGGGCCTGGGAAGACCTGCGCCAGAAAGTCTTCGGCAGGCAGGGCGCGGAGATGGACGGGGCCGATTTCGAGCCGTATCTGAGCCTGGTTCCCCTGACCCCCGATTCGCTCACCCAGGCCCTCAACAAGCTGCTGGAGGAGGTGGGGGCGGGCGCGGAGGAAGTGACCACCATCCACCGAGAGAAGATCACCCTCCGCATGAAAATGGGCGAGGTGTGGCGCAGGGTGCTGAGCGCCCCGGCGGGGATCGCCTTCCGCGAGCTTTTTTCCCCGTACGCCGCCCGCGTGGAGGTGATCGTCGCATTCCTGGCGCTGCTGGAACTCCTCCGCCTCCGGAAAATCGCCGCCTATCAGCCCGAACCGCTGGGGGAAATCACGATCCGGTTGGCCCCGGCAGGGGATTCGCCGGCCTCAAAGGACAGCCTTGACTGAAGAACATAGCGATACGCCCATAGAGCCGGGTTCCGCTTTCATGGACTTGCTGCCCGTCATGGAATGCCTGCTCTTCGTGTCCAGCGAGCCGCTGACTCCTTCTCAGGCGGCGGAGGCGCTGGAGATCGGGGAGTCCGAAGCGCGGGAGGCGCTCAAGGCGCTTCAGGCCGCTTTCGAGGCGGATCGGGGGATGCGAATCATCGAGGTGGCCGGGGGCTTCCAGATGGTGACCCGGCTGGAATTCTCACCGTATGTGACCAAGCTTCTGCGCCCGCCCGTGCAGCGCCTCTCGAAACCGGCGCTGGAAACCCTCGCCATCATCGCATACCGGCAGCCGATCACCCAGCCGGAGATCGAGGCCGTGCGGGGCGTCAACTCGGACGGCGTGCTGAAAACCCTCCTCGACCGGCGGCTCATCGAAGAGGCGGGCCGCAAGCAGACCCCGGGCCGTCCCATCCTCTACAAAACCACCCAGGATTTCCTCCAGTATTTCGGCCTCAACAGCCTGGACGACCTCCCCGCCATCGAACGCGGCGAGGAATCCCCTCAAACCCTGATCGAAGGCGCTTCGGGAGGGGAGGAGATGGGGGGAAGCGCCCCTCCTTGTCCTCCAGCCACCCTCCCAACTCCCTCTTGCTAAGCTGAGTACCCGACATATTTGAAAACGGTATGGCAAATCAAACCATCCACCCGGCGGCCTGAGGCGCGACGGAATGGCATTCCGAATCTTACGGGCGCTTCGCGCCATGCGTCCCTCCGGGACGCAAAACGTGTGAGGCATCGGCCGGGTCTGGCTTCCTGAGACAGGCCGACAAGAGGACGCAGAGCGCGGCGTCCCGGAGGGACGCCCAGCCATAGGCCATAAGCTTCGGAATTTTATCCCGTCGATCCCAAAAGTGTCTGGCACTCAGCTTAGCAAGGCGGGGGCTTAGAGGGTGCGTTCTCTTGGTAATCTTTCAAAGTCCCCCAGGTCCACTCCCCCCGCCGAAGCCCGGCGAGGGGCTGAGGGGCGGTTGAACATTTCTAAAAATCCACGATAACAGTATCAAGAGGAAACGAGGGAGGACGGTCCTTATGAGTCCCGCAGATCGAAGGCGCAGCGGGGCGTCGCCGGATCGCCTTCCGGCCCCGCCCTTGCGGAGGGCGCTTTAGCAAGGCCGGACATATCCAAATATATTTTTTTCCTTGTAATCCTTGGAGAGTATCAACATTTTCAATCAGGGAATCACCGATAATATTAGAAGGAAGTCATTTCAACCGGCCATGAGGTGATTCTTATGCAGCGATATCCACAGGCAGAGTATCGGGGGGCAATAGGCTTCTGCGCTCTCTTCGGTTTGCTCGGAATCGGAGGAGCCTACCTTACTGAACGCCTCCCGTTGGGCCTCGCCCCTCCCCCCCCCGGACAATTCTCCTCTAACCTCTCTCCAACTATAACCTCATCTCATAAGCGGCGGCATTATTCCCGCCGGGCGATGCCGGCGGATACAGCCCCCGGTGATAGGATCACCCCTGAAAAGGTGTATCAGGGAGCTCTGGAGCAAGCTCAAGCCGGGAACTACGAGAAGGCTCTGAAGAAGATTCAAAGAATCGAAACCGCGCCGATGACTGCGTATCCATTCGATCAATCGAGCCTTCAGGAACGGGCGGCGTATCAGGCGGCGATATGCCTGAAATCGCTGGGCAGGCGGGAGGAGGCGATCCGGGCGTTCGACGCCCTCTTGGCCCGCCCGCCCTCGCCCCAGATCCGCAAGGGCTGCACCACCTACCTGCTGGCCCTGCGAAAGAACGGGCTGACACGGCAGGAAAGCGGCTGGCTCGCCAAAGTGGACGAACGGCAAGTCGCTTCCCTTCAGGCGGCGGCCTGGGCGCGGGCAGCCTGCGGGCCGCAGTCGCTGACGCGCGTTTTGCAGAGGTACGATGCGAAGGTTGCCTGGAAAACGCTGGCCCATGAAGCCGGGATGAGCCGCGAGGGCACGACCCTGCTGGCGCTGGCCCGGTGCGCCCGGAAGCGCGGCTTTTCCGCAGTGGGATTGCAGGTTCTGCCCGATGAATTGCATCAGCAGCGAAAGCCGGTGCTGGCCCTGCTGCGGCGCAGCCACTTTGTGGTGGTCGAGAAAGCCGACCGGAAGGGCATCCGGTGCTGGGACCCGATGGGCATCCGCAAAGACTACTCGCCGGAACAATGGCTGCGCGAATGGGACGGGTATCTCCTGGCGGTGCGCCCTCGGACTTGACTTTTGGGCCGCCGTTTGTGAAACCGGACACAAAGAGGAGGAAAATCCTATGCATACAAGGCGTATTCACAGTTGGCTCTGGGCCTGTGTACTGCTTTTATGGGCGCTGCCGGCCCGGGCTACGGATGTGACCCTGCAACCGGCCAGCCAGGACAGCTTTATCTCTTCAGGGGCCACCGGCACGAATTACGGCTCCAATGTCGCGCTGTGGGCCGGAAGCGGGCCGGACGGCGGCTCCTCCGGTGAAAAACGCGCCCTGCTCAAGTTCGATGTCTCCTCCATTCCCTCCGGCTCCACGGTCACAGCGGCGACCTTGCAGCTTTATGTCACCTCCGGAAAGACGAACAGCGTTACCCTTTCGACCTACAAAATCACCGCCTCCTGGCAGGAAGGCACGGTAACCTGGAACAACGCACCGGCCTCCGAAACGACCGCCCAGAGTTCCGCTTCGGTTTCTTCTGGCGATGTCAATACCTGGAAAAGCTGGAACCTGCAAACACTGGTTCAGGGCTGGGTCAACGGGTCGGTGACCAATCACGGCGTATTGTTGAAAGCCTCCGGTGGTTCTCCGCCCCATAACGCCTCCTTTCACAGTAGCAACTATACGGGCGATACCACCAAGCGGCCCAAATTGGTCGTCACCTACGGTTCCGGAGGGGGGAGCACCACCGTAACCCTGAACGCCACCGATGACGAGGCCGCCGCATCGGGCCGTCCGGACTGGCAGTACGGCTTCGCCTACGGCAGCGGCAGCAACACCCATCTGGGGGGGCTGTTCGTGGGGTATGCGGGGGCCAGCGATCCGGCGGGCATCGGGCGCAGCTTCCTGAAGTTTTCCCTGAGCGGCATCCCTGCGGGAAAGACGATCACCGACGCCAAACTGAAAGTCTACCTGAATACGGGCGTCAACACGAGCGCATCCACCATCGAGGCGCACAAGGGGCAAAGCGATTCCTGGGGCGAGGGCACGCTCACCTGGAACACCGCACCGGCATACGTCGGCTCCGCCACCGCCTCCGTGTCGGTCAGCGCGAAGGGCTGGTATACCTGGAACGTCACCGCCGACGCGCAGGCCGAGTACGCCGGAGACAAAACGCTGACCGAAGTGCTGAAAGCCTCCTCCGAAACCGCGACGAACTGGAAATACTTTGTGGAGAAGAACTGCTGGAGCGCGTATCAGCCCGTGCTGGAAGTGACATACCAGTAAAAAAGCGGATCATCAGCATAAAAGCTCTTTAAGGAGGAAATCACCATGCGACGCCGAAACATAAATCATCAATTTATACAATTGAAATGGATAAACTATATATTGGTGATCTGCCTGTTGTGCTGGTACGTCCCGCCGGTGGCGGCCCTGACCTCCGGCCAGACCCGGGAGGAAAAGCCGAAGCCGCCCGCGCCGCAGGAGAGGCCCGCCGTTCGGGTGCTGACGAACGCCGAGATGGGGCGGCTGATGGGGGCCGGACAATACCGCATCAAGGGATTCTCCGGCTCGCATCCGTGGTGGCCGACCTACCGGGCGGGCGTGACGGTGGGGACAGGCAATGTTTCGGCAGGCGGAACCGACCTGGCGATCCCCGCCGGGCGGGGGCTGGGCGTCAGCGTGCAGAGAACCTATAATTCGCATGACGATACGGTCGGGCCGTTCGGCATCGGGTGGTCTCATTCTTTCGATGTCTTTATCAAGGAAGACGCCGCCGGGCAGGAGGAGCACAAGAAAAAGGACGGAACGCGGGCCTTCGTGCTGCGGAACGCGGACGGCCTCTACACCCCGCCGGAGTGGAGCCGGGACACCTACACCTCCACCTACCAGGCCGTGGACAATGGGGACGGAACGCTGCGCTCGGAGGCGATTGAAGACACCATCGTCACCAAAGAGGGCATGCGCTACAGCTTTCAGAAGAAAGGCACGGTCTCAAGCACGCCGCTTCGCCGGCTGACCACCATCAAGGACAGGAACGACAACCAGATCACTCTGACCTACGGAACCGCGGTCACCTATGCCAACGGAGACACGGACACCCTGCTCAGCTCGGTCGAGGATTCGGTGGGGCGGCAGATCACCTTCACCTGGACGAATTTCGGCAGTCAACAGAACCCGATCTACCGGGTAACGAGCATCTCGGACGGTACGCGCACCGTGAGCTACCAGTACAATACCGATTTCAATTTGTGGAAGGTGACGCAGACGGTGGGCGGCGTCAACCGGATATGGATGTATACCTATACCACCCAGAACGGCGAGACGGGACTGCTGGCTTCGGTTGCGGATCCGGTCGGCAATACGATCACCTACAGCTATCAGTTCTTTACCGCGCTGAACTGCATCTGGGTCTATCGGGTGATGGAACCGAGCGGATTCGGGACGGAGTACGGGCCGACCTACCCGGGATATCCTATCGTATATGTCCACCTGAACAGCCTCGGGTTGTCAGGCAGCAATCCGTTCGGAGACTCGTCACACAGCTTGCCTTCAATGAAAATTACCGGGCTTTGGACTCATGCCATGAGCACAGGGCCGAACCGAGACTGGACATGGGACAGCCAGATGAATCTGACCCGTTATACGAAGACACTGGTTCTTAGCCCGAATGAACATTATTCCAGATTTACCGATATGACCTACGACTCCAAAGGCAATCTTCTGACCGTTACCGACCCTTTGGATAAAGTGACGACTTACACCTACTATGGGGCGGACAAATACTATCAGCGCGAAACGGCGACGGACGCCCTGGGCCGGGTGACGCGGTACGATTACGGGCGCAACAGCGATGCGGCGGGCCAGCGCGGCAGCCTGCTATGGGTGCGGGACGCTCGCTACTCCCAGACCGGTCGGCAGATGAGCTTTACGTACAACGGCTACGGCCAGAAGACCCAGATGACCGATTTCAACAATGGGGTGACCGACTACACTTACGGGGACAGTTGGGGCAACCTGACCCAGGTGAGACAGGATCCCACCGGGCTGAACCGCACCACCACGATGCAGTACGACGCCCTGGGCCGGGTCACGCAGTCCACCGATCCGAGAAACCAGACCACCACCCTCTCTTACAACGAGGCCAACCAGCCGACCTCCGTAGCCTATCCGGGCGAGACGGTGAGCTACGGCTACAATGCCGACGGCAGCGCGGCGTCCGTGACGGACAACCGGGGCACGACCGGCTTTACCTATCAATATGGCCGGGTGACGGATGCGACCGACCCGGTGACCGGCACCATCCATTACACGTACGATCCTATCGGCAACCGCACCTCGGTGCAGGCCCCGAACGGCGAGACGACGACCTACACCTGGGACTACAACGACTGGTACGGGGAGTATCCGAACCTCTGGCTGGGCCTGGCGAAAGTGACCGACCATTGGGGCAAGGAGACGACCTACACCTTTTTCAACACCGGGCAGCT
>JADLDR010000086.1 GCA_020846535.1 Armatimonadota bacterium
ATCACGGCCTGCCGGTTTTGTCAAGAGATTAAATGAGAAAATTTAAATATTTCAGCCGTTCGATAAGGAAGGGTAGCTCTGCTGTACAAGCAAAAAGCGCGGCAATAACCGCGCTTTGTCATCATTACCGGTTGTCCTTGTAAGGAGCGCAAGCGGCAGATGCCTTGAAAAGCTCAGATTGCAGTGCCGCTCCTGACAATCCGCATGGATACGAAACGCAGGCTCCGGTCAGATTTGGAGGGATATCAGATAATCATAAGCCCTGTCAACCGCTTCGGTGAAGTCCGAGGATGTATCGAAATAGGAAATACCGCAGCGCAGGCATTCGGCCTGAAGATAGGCGCTGAACTCGATCATCTCTTCGACCAGGGCGAGGATGTAGCCGTCGTCATGGTCCTGGAGCCAATCGTTGACGCCGCCTCCGAACGAGCGGATTTCGCGAAGCTTCTGAGGTGCAGATATATTGGCATACCCCAGAAAAACGGCCCGAATCTTGTCCGGGTAGGCCGCCGATAATTGCCGAACGTATTTCGGAAAGAGGATATCGCCGTCTACAGTATAGCGGGGTTCCACTTCGACGATATTGCGGAGCATCGGCTCCAGCACGGGCCAAACCTTTTCGCCTCGAATGAGATTCGGGCTTTCCGCATCGATATCCAGGGCCGGAGCGCCCTGGTCCAGCCCGCTGACGAGATAATCGATACAGACATAGGGAGTCCGTTTTTCGCGGAACATGCGTTGCGTGATCAGGGTCTTCCCCGCTCGCGCCGCGCCGCCGATCAGATAGAGCATAGTATCATCCTTATCTTTTAGCTTTCAGGGCTTTTGGCCTATGCATATAACTTCTGCTTATCTGTGGTGCATCGGGGATTGCGCGTTGCGTTGCTTTTCGCAATGACATCGCTATGGCGCGTCCTTGATGCCACGCGCAACATCTCATAAGGCTGCTAATCGCCAGGCCGCACCGTTTCAGGAGGAGGCTCCATTTGCGGTCCACCCCGGCCTGGAGCGATTCCACCAGTTCGGCGTTTTCGGGGCGCATCAGGTGGCGGAATCGAGCCTGCTTGCTCAGATAGTCGGTGATGGACTTCTTCTGGGCAGGCTTAACCGTAAGCCGATATTCGCCGTTGACCACCTCGTAAAGAGGCCAGACGCAGGCCTCCACAGCCAGCTTCCCGATCTCCAGCGTTTCCTCCGCCGGGAAGCCCCATCCGAGACGGCAGGGCGAAAGCAGGTTGATGAAGGTGGGGCCGTCCGTATCGAGGGCCTTCTTCACCTTGTCGGTCCGGTACTGCCCGTAGCTGGGAGAGGCTTGGGCCACATATGGGCATCTCGCGCCAGCCCGGAAGTTTGTCTTTTTCCTGACTCATCCTTGCGCCTCTTCATAAGCTCGTTTGATGGCCTGCACATTGCCCTCGATCACCTCGGGCCTGTTGCGGAACTTCTTTTCCATGCGGTGGCGGGTATTCTCCAGCATGGACTCGAAATCCAGCAGGCCGGTCGCCTTGGCCAGAGCGCCCAGCATCGGCGTATTGGGAATCTCCCGCCCGATGGTCTCTTTCGAGATGCGGGAGGCGTCCACCGTATATAGTTTCTGGCCGTTCAGGTTCAGCTTCCCCCGCAGGCCGTCCGGGGACAGCGGGGTATTGACGATCAAAACCCCGTCTGCGGGCAGCCCCTGGGTCACATTGACCGATTCCAGCAGCGTCGGGTCCAGGACGATGACCACGTCCGGCTCGGTCACGCCGCAGTGCAGGGTGATCGGCTCATCCGAGACGCGGTTGTAGGATTGAACGGGAGCGCCCATGCGCTCCGGGCCGTATTCGGGGAAAGCCTGCACGTATTTTCCCTCCCCCAGAGCGGATTCGCCGAAGAGCAAGGAAGCCGTTTTGGCCCCCTGCCCGCCGCGCCCGTGCCAGCGAATCTCTGTCAGCTTTTGCATTTTAACCTCTCCTCTTGCGCCGGGGCGCATCCGCATACGCCCCTATCCAACGGGCAGACTTGAAACCCGCCCCCAAAGCCGTTATGATAGCCAGCAGGCATCATTCTCTATCCTTATTATGAATTGTTTCACTATAATTATTATACGGCACAAATCGGATTCTGTCAACTATTAAATGCAATTATTGCTCTTCAGGGCAGACACATATATCTGACCCTACGGTGCGAGACAGGCGATGGCCGCGCCGCTTCCGCCTCTCGCGAGGACATTCGGGCAAGATGAAGAAGGATATTGTCTATCGGTATAGAAAACGGTAAACAGAAATTTTTGATATGGGGAGGCGCTATCGATGCGATATTCTGTATGTATCCTCATCACATTGGTCGCGGGAGCGGGTTGGGGCGCTTCCAGAACGAAGGTTTTGACTCCGAAGGCCGGAGCCGGAAAGCCGAAGGCAGCGGCATCCGTTCCAGCAAGAAGAGCGATGGCCTCCATTGTCCTCTACGGGCAGGGGCCGGTGCGGATCGGGTTCAAGGGAGCGTATGGAGGCAGCCTGTTGAGCGGCAAAATACTGCGTTATCCGCAGGAACCCCTCCTACTGACCGGCCCGGGGGGGAAAGCGGTGAGTATCCCCTGGGAATCGGTGAAGATGCTGAAGTTTCAGGAAAACGCCTTCGATGAAAAAGCGGAAGGAGTCGTCGGCGAACTGAAGACAGTGAACAATACCGCCTATCGCTTCATTCGCCCTCGCCTGGTTTACAACGGGGACAACCAGACCTCGCCCGGACAGTCTTATGATATCTCTGTGCCGCGGATGCCGGAGGGGTCTTTCCTTATCTATAGCCCGTCTGCGGGCAAAGTCGAGATACCGGCAGCGGCTCTCAGGAGCCTGAATTACGCCGCGCCTGCCGGCGCGATTGTCCGGCTGCCTGCGGAATCGCTTGCGCTGGACATCGGGGCAGGCCAGAAGATATCCGTTCCCTGGGCGAAGGTGGGCCTCTACGAGCGCCAGCCGGAGGCTGGAACGGCCACCGTCTATTTCGCCTCCGACTGGAGCGCCTACATCACCGGCAAACTCTCCCCCCCGATCAAAGGGGCTTTTGTGCTGAACATCGCTGGCAAAGCGGAAGTGTTCGAGGCCAAGGATGTACTCAGCTATCAGTTGCGGCAGGCAGCCCCGGCGGGAGGGAGGGCCCATGAGGGGAGCGGCGGGGGAGGGGGTTTTGATCCATCCGCCGTCCTACTTCCCTACTAGCGCCTCCATCCTTTCCGGTTCCAGCGCCTTTCCGGGGAGGCATTCGGATAGGGCCAGGGTAACAGAGGCGAAGATGACCGCGCCGCCGATGAAGGTGCGCCAGTAGAGCGGCTCGTTCAGGAGAAAGAGGCCGATCAGGACGCCGAAGACAGGCTGGAGGTAGATCGTCAGGGTGACTTCGCTGACATCAGCGCGGGAAAGGACTGCGGCGCAGAGCGTATAGCAGAAGGCCGAACAGCCCAGCCCCAGAAAGAGGAGGGCTGACAGAGAGGCCGCATCCATGGAGAGGATGCGGTCGGGCCGTACCTGCGAGCCGGTGAGGGCGGTCAGGAAGAGAACGCCAACGGCCAGGCCCGTGGTAAAGACCGTCAGTGGCGAATGGCGGCGCAGGAGTACCTTGCTGACAACGCCATAGACGGCCTCGCCGCACAGGGAGAGAGCCATCAACAGGTTTCCCGATCAGCCCGGCGGAAAGCAGGGAGCCGAGGCGCAGGGGATTCAGGCCGGAGAGGATGCAGAAGCCGGCCAGCGCCCCGGCGAATCCCACCTTCTGACGGGCGGAGAGGCGCTCCTTCAGCACCGCCCAGGCCAGGAGCGCGGTCGCCACCGGCTCCAGTGCGATGATGAGAGAGGCGTCCACCGCCCGTGAAAGATGAATGCCGGTCGCCTGAAGCCAGGGCGAGAAGGCGAACGCCACCCCGCCCAGGAGAGCCAGCAGCCCCAGGTCTTTCAGGTCGAACCCCCTGCCGAATTTCTGCCGGCCGGTCAGGGGAACCAGGACGGCCAGGGCGATCCCATAGCGCAGGAGTACCAGTTCCAGAGGCGAAAGGTGGCGCATGGCGATCTTGGAGGCGGCACAGGAACCGGCCCAGAGAAGATTCGCCAGGGCCATCAGAAAAAAGTCGCGTTTGCTCATGGTTTGTAGGATGTAGGGGCGCGGTTCATCGCGCTCTCCTGTTCTATCTTTGACACGGGCGCGATGATGAAAGTTGAAAAAACAATCCAGGCACGGGAGAGGGTTACCTCTCTCCCCTGGCCCCTCTCCCCGAAACCCAAGGGATGCGCCGGAGCGCACCCTGGGAGAGGGGGATAGACTGTGCGGTGCTTTACGATGCCATCCACTCCCCCTTCCCGTTTCGGGAAGGGGGCCGGGGGGGTTAGGTAACGGTCTCTCAAAGCCCCGAACCCCGTCCCCGTGTGACCGGATTATTTTGTCAACTTTCATCATCGCGCCCCCACTCATCTCATGGGCTACCGAAGAGAAGTGGTTCTATAGCACGGTCCCCTCTGTCTTTATCCTTCCACCCCCTTGATCTGTGAAAGCTCGGTCTGGATGTCCACCAGTTTCTTGTAGACGCCGCCCTCCTTGACGACCAGTTCCTCATGTGTACCCATCTCGACGACCTTGCCTTTTTCCAGCACCATGAGGCGGGTGGCGTTTCTCAGGGTCGAGAGGCGGTGGGCGATGGCGAAGGTGGTTCGCTGGCGGATGAGCCGCCCCAAGGCCTCCTGGATCTGCTTTTCGGTTTCAGTGTCGACCGATGAGGTGGCTTCATCGAGAATCAGCACCTTCGGGTTGTGCAGGATGGCCCGGGCAATGGAGATGCGCTGGCGCTCCCCGCCCGAGAGCAGCATCCCACGCTCGCCCACCTGGGTATCGTAGCCGTCCGGGAAGCGCATGATGGCGTCATGGATATTGGCGGCGCGAGCGGCCCGGATGATATCCGCTTTGATGGCGTCCCGCTTGCCGTAGGCGATGTTGTCGGCTATCGTCCCATGGAAAAGATAGGTTTCCTGGGGAACGACCCCGATCTGTTTGCGGATATCGGACAGCCGGATGCGCCGGATATCCACCCCATCGATCAGGATCTGCCCTTCCTGCACGTCGTAGAAACGGCAGATCAGGTTGATGGTGGTGCTTTTGCCGGCCCCGGACTGCCCCACCAGCCCGATCATTTCCCCTTCCGCCACCTCCAGGTTGATATCCTTCAGGACAGGCTTGTGCTTGTCATAGCCGAAGGAAACGTTCTTGAACTCCACCCGGCCCTTGATATCGGGCATCGGCACGGCGTCCGGAGCGTCGTAGGACTCCGGCTCGCTGTCCAGAATCTCGAAGATGCGCTCCGCGGCGGTGAGGGCGCGCTGCATCCAGTTGTTCTCATGGGCGATAGCCTGGAGAGGGCCGTAGAACATCCACATGTAGTTCATAAAGGCCATCAGCGTTCCCAGGGTCATGGTGTCCTCAAGGACGCGGTTACCGCCGGAATACCAGATGAGCCACCCTCCCATGGCGGTCGAAAGGCCCATGAAAGGCCAGAAAACGGCCCAGGTACGCTCCGCCTTCACGCCCGCCTGGAAGAGATTATAGTTCTTCTGCCCGAAACGCTGGATCTCCCGGTCCTCCTGGGCAAAGGCTTTGACCACCCGGATGCCGGAAAGGGCGTCACTCAACAGGGCGCTCATGCTGGACCATCGATTCCAGAGGCGGTGGTACATCCCCCGGATGCGCCGCCAGAAGAGAACCGTGCCGGTGATCAGCAGGGGCGCGGGAACCAGGATCAGGAGCGCGAGCTGCCAGTTCATCTTGAAGAGAATGAACCCGATCCCCAGAATTTGCAGGATATTGATCACGAAATACTGCGCCCCGTCGGAGATCAGATAGAACAGGTAATCGGAGTCGCGGGTGATGCGGGACATCAGCCCTCCGGTCTGGCGCTTATCGTAGAAGCTCAGGGAGAGACGCTGCATGGACTGGTAGAGCCGGTCGCGCACATCGAGGGTGATCTTTCCTCCCAGCCAGGTCATCATCCAGCCCCGGGCGATGGAAACCGCCATGCCCGACAGGTAGAGGCCGATCATCGCCAGCACCAGCAGGCCCAGCATGTGCGGGTTCTTCTGCGGCTTCAGCACGTCATCGACCAGGATTTTGGTCAGATAGGGCGGGACCAGGTCGATCCCGGTCGTCAGAAACGAAAAGAAGAGGCAGCATAATGAGATGTGCCAGTAGGGCTTCAGGAACCCGAACAGGCGCAGGATCGTTTTGCCCCGGTGGATACAGGCCGGGCAGATATCGGACCAGTCGGGCAGCACGCGCCCGCAGTTGCGGCAGCGAGTGCGGAAGGTTTCGTCGTCTTCCTCTACCTTCAGCTCTTTGCCTTCCTTGGCGAACTCCTCCAGGGCCTTGGCGACCCGCGTGAACTTGCGGGCCTGGGTGTTGGAGTAGCGCAAAACCTCCACCGGGCGGCCATTGGCGGTCACCTCCAGAATGCCGTTGCCGACCAGGTTTTCCGCTTTGACCTCTGTGATGCCCTTGACCGGCATCTCCAGAAGCGGGCTGTGCCCGTTCCCGTGGCCGTTTCCAGAGACGACCATCAGGCGGCTCCCGGTGATCACCAGCCACTGCTCACCGAAGCGGGCATCGGCCCCGATATCCGAGGAGGCCGACAGCAGGATATCCTCTTCCGGGCCGAGCCAGGGCTTCACCTTCTGCTCGACCTGCCGGGGAAGCGTTTCTGTCGTTTCCATTGACTTCCCTCCTTGTGGGGGTGGATGGATTGAATCAGAAAAATTGGAGAAGAGACGACATGCGCCTGCCCCTACCTTATTACAGAATGCCGGGCGCAAAATAAGAAGGCCACGAGCAAATTGCCCGTGGCCTCGGAGAAACGGCAGGAAGCAGAGGTCAACGGCCCCTGCCCGGAGGCCACGGTACACCGCGAGACACACGGATAGCGCCGTGCGCCGGGATTATTTCCATCATGCGGGTGGTCATGGCTTCCTGTTGTCTCCCTGAAAAGCGTAAAACCGTTTTAGTATAACAGATGCTCAATACTTTGTCAAGTGGAATTTTTGGCCGCTTTCCGGCGGATATGATATAATTATTATATAATTTGCTTGAGAAAGGCGGCCTGACATGACCTGGAAGCGAACGGTTTGTCCCCATGACTGCCCGGATGCCTGCGGCATTCTGGCCCGGGTGGACGAAGGCGGGAAAGTGGTCGAAATCAAGGGCGACCCGGAGCATCCCTTCACGCGAGGGGGGCTGTGCGGCAAGGTGAACCGCTATGGAGAACGCCTTTATTCACCTTATCGCGTCTTGCATCCCATGCGAAGAATCGGAGACAAGGGCGCAGGGAGGTTCGAGCGCATCTCCTGGGACGAGGCGCTGGACGAGATAGCGGGAAGATTGCAGGAGATCATCCGCCGCCATGGGGGCGAATCCATCCTGCCATACGCCTATGCGGGTACGATGGGGCGGGTGCAGATGATGGCCGGCCACCGCTTTTTTCACCGGATCGGGGCCAGCAGGCTCTATCGCACCATCTGCTCCTCCTGCGCGGGGGCGGCCCATGATTATACCTTCGGCATCAACCGCACCAGCGACCCGGAGAGCGTGGTGGAATCCGATATGGTGGTGGTCTGGGGCATGAACTGCGTGGCGACCAATATTCACGGCTTCCACTTCATGCGGGAGGCGCAGCGGAGAGGGGCCAGGTTGTGGGTGGTGGATGTCTACCGCACAAAGACGGCGGCCCTCGCCGATGAATTCGTGCAGGTGCGCCCCGGCACGGATGCGGCCCTGGCCCTGGGGATGATGCACGTCCTGATCTCGGAGGATTTGCTGGATCACGACTATATCGCCGGCCGGACGCACGGGTTCGAGCGGTTAAAGCCGCACGTCCTGGAACACTACTCGCCGGAGAAAGCGTCTGCCATCACGGGCGTGCCGGTGGAGAGCATCATCCGGATGGGCCGCGCTTACGGCAAGGCTCGCGCCCCGTTCATCCGGTCGGGCTACGGCTATTCGCGGCATACCAACGGCGGGATGAATATGCGAGCCGTGGCCTGCCTGCCGGGGCTGGTCGGCGCTTTCCGCAAGCGCGGGGGCGGGTATCTCCAGTCCACCTGGGAGCATGCCGAACTCGATATGGATGCGGTGACCCGGCCCGACCTCATGTCTTCCCCCACCCGTTCCGTCAATATGGTGCTTCTGGGGGATGCGCTGCTGGAGGCCGACCCGCCCATCATGGGCATGTATGTTTACAACTCGAACCCGGCGGCGGTCGCCCCCGATCAGAAGAAGGTGACCCGGGGGCTGAGGCGAGAAGACCTTTTCCTGGCGGTGCATGAGCAGCTTTTCACAGATACCACCGACTACGCCGATATCGTCCTCCCGGCCACCACTTCCTTTGAACATCCCGACCTCTATCAGAGCTACGGCCACCTCTACCTCCAGATGGCCCAGCCGGTGACGGCTCCGGTCGGGGAGGCGAAAAGCAACCTGGAAGTCTTCAACCTTCTCGCCCGGCGGATGGGGCTGTCGGAGAGCGTCTTTACCGATAGTGAGGAGGATGTGATCCGGCAGGCCCTTCGGGTAGAAGCTCCGGCGATGGAAGGCGTTACGTACGAAAAACTGCAAGAAGGAAAGGCCATCCGGGTGAACCGGCCCGTCTTTTTCGACCCGTTCGCGGACGGCTTCCCGACTCCTTCGGGGAAGCTGGAATTCCACAGCGATCAGTTGGAAGCCAGGAGGCTGCCGCCGCTCCCCACCTACGTGCCCGGAGTGGAGGGATTCGAGAAAGCGGACGCAGCATACGATTTGCAGCTCGTGACACCCCCGTCTCAGCACTTTCTGAACTCCTCCTTCGGGGGATCGATAACCTCCTTGAAACTGGAGGAGAAACCCCGGCTCAAAATCCATCCCGAAGACGCATCTCGGAGAGGCATCGAGGAAGGGCGGCTCGTGCGGGTCTTCAGCCGGAGAGGAGAAATTCTTCTTTTCGCCGAGGTGACCGATCAGACCGCCAGAGGCGTGGTCGTTTCGGAATCGGTCTGGTGGTCGAAGCAAATGCCGGGCGGCAAAGGAATCAACACCCTGACCTCGCAATACACTTCCGACCTGGGCGATGGCGGGACCTTCCATGAATCGCTGGTGGGCGTCGCTCCTTATTCTGAGTCTTCCGAATTCAGCGTGCAGGAGGGATGATATCCGAAAAGAATGGATAAGATATAATAGCAATACAGCTTTCGAACTTCGAAGGAGAAAGGAGAATCGCTATGCGAGACACGGGCGAAAAGCTGCCGGTGGCGCTGGGCCTGCCCGGAGCGACATTCCGCGCCGCCGATTGGGGGGACCTGGCTGTCGCGTATGTAAAATTATCCGCCGGGGCCGATGCCGCACCGCTTTTGAAGGGGTTGCCAGGAGACAAGTGTTCCTGTCCGCATTGGGGTTATATGCTGGAAGGAGCGATCCATGTCCTGTATGCGGATGGGACAGAGGAGACCTGCCGGGCGGGGGAGCTTTTCTACTGGCCGCCGGGCCATACGATTCGAGTCGAAGAGGACACCGCTTTCGTGGAATTCAGCCCTGCCCAGCCGCTCCGGGAAGTCTACGGCCATATCCAGCGAGTGGCTCAAGGAATGAAATAAGCAGCTTCCACAACTGTTGAGTTTGGAACCAGGGACACAGCATATTGTGCCCCTGTCCGTTTGGAACCCTCCGGCCATCAAAAAGGCATTCCCACGCTCCTGTCGAATGATGGGGAAGAAACCAGGCAGGGCTTATGCGCCCGGCGGAGAGGAGACTCCATTGACGGCACGGGAAGTGATCCGGCGCAACCTGGAGGGGGATGGGCCGGTAAGAATCGGGCTGGATTTCGACAGGGGGCGGCGCTACGATTTTCACGGGGCAGGCCCCGGCCCTTCCAAAACCTGGACGCCCCGGCGGTGGGTGGAGGGCGATACCGAGTATTATGACGATGAGTGGGGCAATATCTGGCACCGCCTGGTGCGGATGTCCAAAGGCGGGGAAATCTATCGCCCCGCCCTGACTGACTGGGATATGCTGGAAGGCTACCGCCTTCCTGACCTGGCCGACCCGGAGCGGTACGAGGCCGCCGCCCAAAGCTTTGCCGCCGATAAAGAGCGGTTTCGCCTGGGCTCGCTGCCCGGCTTCCCGTTCGCCATCTGCCGATATCTGAGGAAAATGGAAATCTATTTCCAGGATTTAGTCCTCGAACGGGAGCGAATCGATCTATTGCACGACCGGGTGACGGGCCTGCTGGAAGCGATGATCGTGCGGTGGGCCGACGCCGGGGCGGACGGCATCTTCTTCTGCGAGGACTGGGGGGTGCAGGACAGGCTTCTCATCAGACCGGGGATGTGGCGGGAGATTTACAAACCCCTCTTCGCCCGTCTGTGCGGCGCGGCCCGGGAGCGCGGTATGCATGTGCTGATGCACTCCTGCGGTTACAACTGGGATATCCTGGACGACCTGGCCGAAGCGGGCATCAAGGCGTTCCAGTTCGATCAGCCCGCGCTCTACGGGCTGGAGCGGCTGGCGGACAAGCTGAACCGCCTGGGCGTCTGCCTCTACGCGCCGGTGGATATCCAGAAAATCATGCCCTTCGGAAACCGCCAGCAGATCGAAGGGGAAGCCCGCCGGATGATCGCCCTCTTCGACGGGCATTTGATCGCGAAAAATTACGGAGACCTGCACGGCATCGGCGTCGAGGAGGAGTGGGACGGTTGGGCCTACCGAGTTTTCGAGAAAAGCGCGCTGGAAAAGGAGGGAATGAATGCCTGAATTACCGACAGTGGCGATGGGACGGCTTCAGGTGAGCCGCCTGGTGGTGGGCGGCAACCCGTTCAGCGGCATCTCGCATCAGAGCGCCGAGAAGGATGCGGAGATGCTCGATTATTACACCACGGCACGCATCAAGGAAACCCTTGCGGAATGCGAGCGGTGCGGGGTGAACACCCTGGTGGCCCGGGCCGACCAGCATATCATGCGCCTCCTGCGCGAATACTGGAACGAGGGGGGCCGCATCCAGTGGCTGGCCCAGACCGCCCCGGAGATGGGATCTCTGGAGGACAACATCCGCAGGGTCAAGTTTCACGGGGCCAGCGGGTGCTATATCCACGGTGGGGTTCTGGACCAGCACTTCGAGCAGGGGAAGCTGGAAGCCTTGAGGCGGCCTGTGACCCTCATCCGCGATCTCGACATGGTGGCCGGGATCGCAGGCCACCAGCCGGAGGCCCACCTGGAAGCACAGAGGATCGAGCTAGGCCATCAGTTCCATATGCTCTGCTTCTACAATATCACCGGGCGTCGCGGGAAGATAGAGGTGGCCGATGCCGAGGAACGCTTCCGGCCCGAAGACCGGGAGGCGATGGTCGCCATTATCCCGCAGATTCGGACTCCCTGCCTGGTCTACAAGGTCTTTGCCGCCGGGCGCAACGACCCTACGGAAGCTCTCCGGTACGCCTACAGCCGTATTCGCCCCGGAGACGCCGTGGTGATGGGCGTCTACGCCCGCCCCAAGCCGGAGATGGTGGCCGAGAATGCCCGCATCGCCCTGGAGTGCTGCCAGGGATAGCCCCCTTGCTGGCAGCCGGGAAATCGGGTATAATGCGGTTGAGGTGATGCAAAGTGACACTCGAAGAGCTTCAGGAGGAAGTGAAGGCACTCAGGGCCGATGTCGATGATTTAATGACACTTCAGATCTCCAGGTCTTCGTCGGAAATTCTGCTGGAGATGAAGCCTTTCAGTAAAGACAATTCTCTCTTTCGCCTGATAGGGATCGGAAGCAGCGGGAAGGGTGATATCTCGACAAACAAACACCGGTATTTAATCGAATCTGGACCATCGGGTGGCCCGTCGCTGGCTGGCTGAACTGGATATTAACATTGTTGATGCCGAAAAGGATGATGACCTTGAGGCCTGCTCCATCATCAACCGCTGGAGGACAAGGATTTCAGCCTGTGCGATGCCTGTTCTTTTGCCGTCATGGAACGCCTGGGGGTTTCGCGGGCTTTTTCTTTTGACCGGCACTTCCTGCAATACGGCTGGAGCCTTGTGGAACCTGTTTGAGAGGCTGACATGAATATGCGCTTCTGGCTTGCCGCCGTTTTTCTGACGCTGGTCGGCGGATTGGCCCTGAGGGCCTTTTATAAACCGCACATCGGGGGAAACGCCCCGGAGGAGGCCCCGCGGCCCGCCGTGTACCGGCCCCGGGTGGTGGAAGGGGACAAAAGCCCTGACATCGAACTGGCCGACCTCAACGGGAAAAAGCGGTCTTTGAAAGCCTTCCGGGCGAACAAGCCGGTCATGGTCTGGTTTTTTGCGCCCACTTGAGGGAGCTGTCGTGTGGAGTATCCACACATCGAGCTAATCCACCAGCAGCGAGACAAGGAGTTGCAGGTGGTCGGGATCGCCCGAGAGCTTCGGCCAAGCGCCGTCAAGACCTTTCAAAAGCACTGGCAGGTTCCCTTCCCTGTCCTGCTCGACACCGAGGACAAGGCCACCCATCTCTTCGAGGCTAGCAACGGCGTATTCTTTATCCTGACACCGGACGGCAAGGTGGCCCGACGAGGCAATGGATTCGATGCGGAAAAAGCGGTCGAAGCGTTCTTGACGGAGCAAGCGAAGGGTTGATCTTGGCCGGCAGAATGTCAAAGAGGGCGCATATGCAGTGCGCCCTCTTTTTATCAGGACTTTCGCCTGGCTTCAGGGGAAGAGCCATATCGCTGTCACAAGTCTAAAGCCGCATCGATATCATTGTGAGGAACACAAGGACAGGTTTATTTTACGCCCTCCGCGAGCTTTTCCAGGGCGGAGAGAAAATCGGGGAATTCCAGTGCGCCTGGAGGCTCGGCGATGACGGACGGCAACGGCTGGCCCGCGGCTTTCAGAACATTGCGGGCGCGGAGAAACCAGGGATGGGGCGGGAAGTTGTTCCACTTCTCCTGATATTCCCGGGCTTCCAGGATGAGCTTGCGGGCTTCGCGGGCAGGGGAATCCTTCGGCGAGCGGCCTATAAAGGCCATCGAAAGTATGGCTGTCCAGAGCAAGGAATCACCTCCAGGTTAGGTTGTCTCCGCTTATCTTCGAGGCAGAGCAAGCGACTTCCTCCGCCCTCCCCTGCCCTTTGCATACGCCCTCGCCCTTCAGGAGCCGTCAGGCCCGCCGGAATCCGCATTCTCCCGCCTTGTCGAGCCGTGAACGCTCAGGGGAGCGTCCAGCAGAATGTGCTGGTATGGGGCCTCCGGCCCCATTTCGATACGTCGGAGCAGAAGGCCGACCGCCCTTTCGCCGAGTTGATCGAAAGGCTGGATCACTGTCGTCAAAAACGACGGGCCGGGCATGAACCGCTCGATGCCGTCGAAACTGGCGACAGCGATATCTTCCGGCACGCGCACCCCGCGCGCTCTCAGGGCCGCCAGTAGGCGCAGGGCCGAATCGTCATTGACCACGAAAACGGCGGTCGGCGGGTCGGAAAGGGAGAGCAGCCGATCCGCCAGGGCTTCATGCACATTCGGCTCTTCCGAGGTGGATGTCGTTTCTGTCAGCACCAGATCTTCCCTGAAGGGGATGCCTTCCAGGCGGAGCGCATCGCGGTATCCGGCGAGCCGCTCCCTGACGGTGGAAGCGTTGTCCACATTGGTCATATGCGCGATCCGGCGGTGTCCTTCGGAAGCGAGATGGCGCACCACCTGCCGGGCGGCCCGCTCGTTATCCACCCCTACGTAATCGGCCTCGAAACCGGGGGGAGGCAGCCTGTCCATAAAAATCACCGGAATGCCTGCGGCCCGCACCTTCCGGAGCGAGGGAAGGCTGGCCTCGCCTCCCAGGCACCAGAGAAGAATGCCTGCCATCCCCTCGTCCTCGGCCCGAAGCTCCAGAAACTCCCTTTCGGAACGGAGGGTATCATCCCAACTGTCATGGGTAGTGCCGACATTGGACGCGCTGGCGATCACCAGCCGGAACTCCTCCTGAGACAGCTCCTGCTGGATGCCGCGCAGCACGGAGCTGGTTCCCGGATCGAAAATCCGCGGCCATAGCCACACCCCCACGTTCTTCAGCTTCCCGTTGGGCGGCTTTTTCGCTGTCTGCACCTTCTGCACAACAGGCCTGCACCGCGGGGCGCGCAGAACCAGCCCTTTGGACTCCAGTTCCCTGACCACAGAGCGAATGACGATCTGGCTGACCTCGAATTCGGCGGCCAGCTCGCGCTCGCTCGGCAGCCATTTCCCGTTCGGATATTCTTCCGTGCGAATACGCCCCTCGATGATGTCGGCAATATGCGCCACCAGAGGCGATTCGGAGCGAAGATGATCAAGCGCCATTATGGGTTCTCTTTCCAGTAAAGGGGAGGAGGCAGTTTTCTCCTCTTTCAAAGCGTTTCATTATGATGACTTTCGCTCAGCAGGCGATCCCGAGTTCCTCGTAGGGGCAGACCTATGTGACTGCCCCGGCAGGCAGGGGGCAGTCACCGGTGCGCCTCTACTCAAGCAAAAGCCATGTTCATGAAAGATTTCATCAAATATATCATAAAAATCAAAATTTGTCAAGATAAATTATGAACGAAGCCCTATAGGAATTCGATGGCTTTCGCTCGATGCAGCATGCGGGTAGCGCGAAGACGCGGCCATCTCCGGGATCACAAAAGAAATGCCTTCAAGATGGCGCTGTTGTCCAGATCGCCGCAGCCGGACTCGACCAGCGATTCCAGCAGGCGGACATGGAGGCGGGAGAGCGGAACCTTCGCGCCGCTCTGGTCGGCCAGGCCGAGAATCAGGCCGACTTCCTTGTAATGCTGGCTCAGCCGGGCCTGTGGGGAGAAGTCGACTGACAGCATTTTAGGGCCTTTGATGTCCATGACCCGGGAGTAGGTGGACCCGGCTTTCAACACCTCCAGCCCCCCCTCCGCTGCGCCTGCGCGCTGCTTCCGGCAAGGGGGGCGTCCAGGTAGGCCGCCCCTTGCGCCTCAAGACGTTCCCCGATGGCCGCCATACGCTCCGGGGACCCGGTGGTGGTATCGATGATGACCGCGCCCGGCTGCAACGCGGGCAGGATTTCCTCCAGCACCGCTTCCGCCTGGTTGGTGGTGAGGAGCGAAAAAAGAAGCCTGCCGCACTTTTCAGCCACCTCCCGGGCTGACCCCGCGGCCTCCCCGCCTGCCCGGGCCAGATACTCCCGCTTGTCAGGGACAATATCGTATCCCGCCACCGCAAAACCTGCGGCCCGGAGACGCTCGGCCAGCACACCGCCCATCAGGCCCAGGCCGATCACGCCGATCTTTTCCGAAGATGGCATCGCGCACCGCCTTTTAATTAGAGGCTGGTCGTATGTAGGACTTTCGCTTCGCATGTATCATCGATGCAGCCTGCGCTCCTCGCAAGGGCGCTCAAACGAAAGCCTTCTACATATTCTCCCCCTCGCTTCCTTTTCCTCCGACCTTATCGAATATACTCTGTAAGCGCCTGCGATATAGGGCGATGACCCGATTACACCACCGGAAAGGGTACGCTATAATCAAATCAAGTGCATCGTCGCATTTCATTTTGCAATTTAATTCACAATCGAAGATGAAGGAGCTTGACAATTCCCGGCAATCATGAGATAATTAGAAGTACATTGACTACGATTGCCGGAAAATCGGAGCGATCTGCGGTGGCTGATCAGGGGCCGGGCCTGGAACTCAAAGGGATCGCCAAAGCCTACAGCGGGCGCGTTCTCTTTCAGAATGTTTCTGTCCGCATCGAGGCCGGGCGCTCACTGGCCGTCACGGGCCGGAACGGGTCGGGCAAATCAACTCTGCTCAAAATCATCGCCGGGCTGGTGCGCCCCTCCCGCGGCGAGGCGGTCTTCACCCTCGACGGAAAGATCATCCCGCCGGGAGAGCGGAACCGCCACCTGGGGATGGTTTCCCCCGACCTGGTGCTTTATGACGAGCTGACAGCCCTGGAAAACCTCCAATTCGCCGCCCGGGTGCGTGGCCTGAAATGGTCCGACCGCGACCTGCGGGAGCGTCTGGAAGCGGTCGGGCTGGAAAAGCGGGCGCACCGGCTGAATGCGGGGGCCTTCTCCTCCGGCATGAAGCAGCGGCTCAAATACGCTTTCGCGCTTCTTCACCGGCCCGGGATGCTCCTCCTGGACGAGCCGACCTCCAATCTGGACGAGGCCGGCATCGCGATGGTGGAGGGCGTGATCGCTCGGCAGAAAGAGCATGGCATCCTGGTGGTTGCCACCAACGATGCCGGGGAACTGCGCTATGGAGACGACATCCTCCGGCTGGCTGAAGCCATCGGCAGCCGTCCTGGTCAAAGATTGTAAGTCGGAACTCAGAACCCGCTATGCGCTGAACGCCATCCTCCTTTTCGCGATCACCACCCTGGCGATTATCAGCGGTTCGATGGCGCAATACGGCGCAAAGCGGGAAATGATGGCCGCCCTCCTGTGGGTGGTACTCTTCTTCTCCGCTATGTCGGGTCTGTCGCGCTCCTTCGTGCGGGAGGAGGAAACCCGGACCATTACGGCCCTCCGCCTCACCTGCCGTCCCGCCGAGGTCTATGCCGGGAAGCTGACCTTCAACCTGGCCCTGATGCTCGCTCTCGATCTGATCGTCATTCCGGGCTTCCTTTTTTTGATGCAGGTGGAGGTGGGAAACTCCGGTTTGCTGGCGCTTGTTATCCTTTTAGGCAGCATCGGCCTGGGAGGGGCTTCTACCCTGGTCGCTGCCATTATCTCCAAGGCCGGAGCCAAAAGCGCCCTTTTTCCGGTGCTCGCCTTCCCGATCCTGCTCCCTTTGTTCATCATCGCCATCGAAGCGACCGAGATAGCCCTGACGGGCAAGCCCGCCCTCCAGGCCCTCTCTCAGCTCCGATTTCTGGTCACCTACGCGGTGGTCACGATCACCGTTTCCCTGATGCTCTTCGATTTCGTCTGGAACGAGTAAACCGGAGAAACCGCCTTGTTGAAATGGTTTACGGGAGTGTGGATCGGCGCGGTCGTGGTGATCGCCTTTCTGATGGGGCGGCCCGCCCAGGGCTTCGCGGCCCCGGCGGCGGCCCGGATCATCTTCTTTCATCTGCCGATGGCGATGCTCACCACTTTCGCCTTTGTGATGACATCGGTTTACGGGCTGAAATACCTCCGCTCCCGCAATATGGAGCAGGATACCAAATCCGTAACTTCCGCCGAACTGGGGATGCTCTTCGGAATCCTGACCACCGTGACCGGCGCGATTTTTGCGCGGGCGCAGTGGGGCACCTACTGGAACTGGGATCCGCGCGAGATCTCTATCATCGCTCTGCTGCTTCTCTACTGGGCCTATTTCGCGCTGAGAACTGAGATCGCCGATGAGGAACGGCGGGCCACCCTGAGCGCGGCCTACGCCCTCTTTTCCTTCGCCCCTATGATCTTCCTGATTTTCGTGATGCCCCGCCTCCCGGCCCTGAGGTCGCTGCATCCCAATATCGCCCGCCCCGGGGGGATGAGCGGGGATTACCTGGGGATTTTTCTGGCCGCGATGGTCGGCTTCGGGGCGCTCTATGCCTGGATATTCAGGCTGCAACTGAGGATCGCCCGGCTGGCCGAAGAGAGCCGGAAGGAGCTTGTGGAAGACTACGATGGATAATGTCTTTTTCATGGCCGTGGTGCTGGTGATCTGGATCGGCGTATTTCTTTATCTTCTGCGCCTGGAGCGCCGCGTGAGAGACCTGGAGAACAAAGAATGAAACGACTCTATCTTGTCGGTGCGGTGATCGTAGCCGCTTTTACCGCCCTGGGGGCCACCTCTTTCACGAAAGCCCTGACGCCCTACACCACCTTTCAGGAGGCCCGGCACGCCGAAAAGACGGTGCAGATCATGGGAACCCTGGAGACCAAAGCGTTCACCCGCGAGCCGGACGGGCGCTTCAGCTTTACCCTGACCGAAGAGGGCGGAGACACCATGAAAGTTATCTACCGGGGGGCCAAGCCGACCGATATGGAGCGAGCGCCCAGCGTCGGAGCCATTGGCCGCTACGAAAACGGCATCTTTGTGGCACAGCAGCTTCTGGTGAAGTGCCCTTCCAAGTATCAGGGAATAGAGAAATAACATGACGACCATTGGAACCATCGGCCTGTGGACGGGCTTCCTGGCAAGCCTGCTGGCGGTGTGGGCCTACTTCCGCTCCGCCCGCGCCAATCAGGACAGCCCGGCCTATAAGGATGCGCTCGGCCTCGCCCGCCAGGGATTCGTGGTGATGGGCCTGGCCGTGATCGCCGCCTCAGCCTACCTGCTTTACAACCTCATCACCTGCAATTTTCAGATCGTTTATGTGGCGGAACACGCCGCGAGAGAATTGTCCCTGGCTTTCCGGATCGCCGCCTTCTGGGAAGGCCAGGAAGGGACATTCCTGCTGTGGGCCTTTTTCAACGCTCTGCTCGGATTCATGCTGATCCGCAAGGCGGGCAAATACGAATCCTGGACGATGTTTTTCTTCTCCTGGATCCAGATCTTCCTCCTGGGCCTCCTCCTGGCGAAGAACCCTTTTACGCTCCTCCCCAGCCCGCCCGAAAACGGGAGCGGCCTGAACCCTCTCCTGCAGGACTACTGGATGGTCATTCACCCGCCGGTCATGTTTGTGGGCTTTGCGGCCATGGCGATTCCCTTTGTCTTCGCCATGGCCGCCCTGCTGCGCCGCGAATATGAGGAGTGGATCCCCCGCACCTTCCCCTGGGCGCTCCTTTCGTGGACGAGCCTAGGAACCGGTATCTTTGTGGGCGGCTACTGGGCCTACCGCACCCTCGGGTGGGGCGGCTACTGGGGCTGGGACCCGGTGGAAAACGCCTCCTTCGTCCCCTGGATCGCCAACACCGCCCTGATCCACGGCATGGTCAAGCAAAAAGCCACGGGCAGCATGGCGAAGTCCAACCTCTTTTTGGCCATCATGAGCTTTATCCTGGTGCTTTACGGCACGTTCCTCACCCGGAGCGGCATCCTGGGCGATTTTTCGGTGCATTCGTTTGTCGCACCCGGCATGCTGATCTACTGGCTTCTGATCGCCGGCACGACCTCCTTCGCCCTGGTCGGCTTGGGCCTGCTGGCCTGGCGGTCCCGCGAAATCCCGGTCAAGGAGAGCCATGATTCCGTCCTTTCCCGCAACTTCGGGTTCTTCCTGGGCATCATCCTCCTCATGGCACTGGCCCTGCTGACCCTGCTCGGCACATCGGCCCCGTTGATCACCCGGATCGGCGGCAAGCCGTCCAATGTCTCGACCCAGTTCTACACCTGGATCAGCACCCCCCTGGGCGTCCTGATCGCCCTCCTGATCGCCGCCGTCCCGGTCATGGCCTGGCGCAAAACCGAGCCGGATAAGTTCCGGGAGCGCGTACTCTGGCCGGTCTCTCTGGGAATCGTGGGAACGGCCATCTGCTTCGTCGCCGGCGTCCGAAACCCGGCCCTTGCGCTGATCACCCTCTTTTCCCTGATCGCCCTCTTCACCAACGGCGTCCTCGGCTACCGCATCATCCGCGGCGGCTCCTGGACGA
Organism: Armatimonadota bacterium; assembly: GCA_020846535.1. Taxonomy (GTDB): domain Bacteria; phylum Armatimonadota; class JADLDR01; order JADLDR01; family JADLDR01; genus JADLDR01. The sequence goes on from JADLDR010000086.1 coordinate 19,516, forward strand.
AAGCGGCGGGCTATCTGGTGCATGTGGGCGTGGCGCTGATGCTCCTGGGAATCGTCGGGTCGGCAGGCTATTCGCAGACCCAGATGCTTACCCTGACCGGCAAGGCCCCTGCCCGCGCCTTCGGCTACGAGTTCCGCTTCGACGGCTGGACGAAGGACGCCATGAACCGGGATGCCCTGAAAATCCAGGTCGCCCGCGACGGCGCAAGCTTTATCGCCCGCCCCGTCCTGGCCGTCTACGAGCGCGGCGGGGAACCGATGGTGATCAAGCACCCGGATATCACCAAAAAATGGAACTACGACCTGTATGTATCCCCGGATAACTACGAACCGGCGGAGTCTCCCAATACCCTCCACCTCCAACAGGGCAAGCCGCAGGAGATGGCCGGTTATCGGATCACTTTCCGGAAGTTCGATGTGCCCGATATGAAGCACATGCAGTCCGGCGGCGATATGCATATCGGCGCGGTTCTCGATATCGAATACAAAGGCCAGAAGACGACTGCCAAGCCGATCTTTGTCTTCGATCCGCATGGCTCCGCTTCCAAACATATCGCCGCCAAGCTGCCCGGCCCGCCCGGCGCTCTGATCCATTTCGAAAATATGAATGTCGAGAGCCGCCACATCGAGCTCCGCCTGGAAGGGGTGACGCTTCCGGCCTCGAAAAAGCGGGAAACGGTCAGCCTGGAAGTCAGCAAAAAACCGATGATGAATGTCCTGTTGCTCGGAACGTGGATCGTCGTCCTGGGCGGCCTTCTCTCCGTCCGCCGCCGCGCCCTGGAGGTGGCCGGCGATGTCGCCGCCTCGGAAACGTCCCCCTCCGAAGAAACCATCGCCCCCCACAAGCGCAAAGGCAAGGGCAAGCCGGTCCCGGTGCATTCTTCGGTGAAACGGTAGGCAACCGCTTGTTGAGGAGGGCGCTTTCCAACCCATGTCCCTCTATCCTATTCTGATCGAATTGCAGGGCCGCCCCTGTCTGGTGGTCGGCGGGGGGGTGGTGGCAGAGCGGAAGGTCAAGACCTTGATGGAATACGGGGCGCAGGTGCGGGTGATGGCCCCGGATGCAACGCCGCTCTTGCTAAAATGGGCGGATGCGGGTACGCTTAGGTGGGAGAGACGGGCGTATGCGCCTGGCGGCCTGGGAGACGCGCTCCTGGTGATGGCGGCCACCGACAGCCGGGCCGTCAATGCGGAGGTCGCCCGGGAGGCGAAAGCCATGGGCCGCCTGGTGAATGTGGCGGACAGCCCGGAGGAATCCGCCTTTATCGTTCCCTCCAGCATCCGACGGGAGGGGCTGGTGATCAGCATCGCCACATCGGGGCAAAGCCCGACGATGGCCCGCTACCTCCGGGAAGAATTGGAGAAGCGGTTCGGCCCGGAATACGGGCCGCTCACCCGGCTGCTGGGGGAGCTGCGGGACCGGCTGAAGGGCAGGGACGAGCGCGGGCGCGTGGAGGCGATCCGCCGGATGGTGGACGAAGGGATTCTCGATTTGATTCGCGAGGGCCGCCTGGAAGAGGCCCGGAAGAAGGCAATCGCATGCATCTCCAGTTGACAGGAACCAGCCACAAGAGCGCGCCGGTGGAGGTGCGGGAGAAGCTGGCCTTCGGGAAGCACCAGTTCGCCGATTCGTTCCGGCTGCTGCGAAGCCGCTACGGGGTGAGGGAGTGCGTCATTCTCTCCACCTGCAATCGGATCGAGATCTACACCGGCTCCGAACAGCCGCTCCGCGAGACGATAGAACTCTTTTTACAGGAATTTCACAACCTGCCCGCTTCGGCCATCAGCCACTGCCTCTTTCACCGTTCCAACGACCAGGCGGTGAGGCATCTGCTGGGGGTTTCCGCCGGGCTGGACTCCATGATCGTCGGGGAGGCGCAGATTCTGGGGCAGGTGAGCGAGGCGCACCGGCTGGCCCAGGAACACAAGGCGGTGGGGCCGATCCTGGACAGGCTCTTCCGGCAGGCGCTCTCCACCGGCAAGCGCGCCCGTACCGAAACGGAGATCAACCGGGGGGCCGTTTCGATCAGCCATGCGGCGGTGGAGCTTGCCCGCCAGATCTTCGGCGACCTGACCGGGCGGCGGGCGCTCCTTATCGGGGCGGGCGAGATGAGCGAGATCACGGCCCGCCTGCTGGCGAGCGGCGGGGTCGGCAAAATCCTGGTCGCCAGCCGCACCCGCGAGCGTTCCGAAGAGCTTGCCGGCCAGTTCGGTGGGGAGGCGATGGCCTACGAGGACTTCCCCAAAGCGATGGTCTCCGCCGATATCGTCATCTGCTCCACCTCGGCCCCGCATGCCATCATCCGCCACCAGGATGTGCGCCAGGTGGTCCACGCCCGCAGGGCCAGACCCCTCTTCATCATCGACATGGCCGTGCCCCGCGATGTGGAGGCGGAGGTGGGAGACCTGGACAATGTCTTCCTCTTCAACATCGACGACCTGCGGGGCGTAGTGGAGAAGAACCTGGCCGAACGGAACAAGGAGATCGGGAAGGTGGAGGCCATCATCCAGGAGGAGATCGAGCGGTTCATAGGCTGGTTCCGCTCCCTGGAGGTCGTCCCCGTGCTGACCGAGTTAAACCGAAAGCTGGAGGCCATCCGCCGGGCCGAGATCGAGATGTCCGCCCGCAAGCTCGCCCACCTCTCCGAGAAGGACAGGCAGACGGTGGAGATCGTCACCCAGGGCATCATCAAGCGCATCCTGAAGCACCCGATGGCCCACCTCAAAGCCGAGGCTCAGAGCGGCAACGGCCATGCCCACCTGGAAACCCTCCGCGCCCTCTTCGACCTGGAGCAGTATTCCGAAACCGCCGATGAACCCGTTCCCGATGAGGACATCCTGCGGGAGGCCCCGGCATGATCCTCAGCCACGCCCTATTCGATCTTTCGTTTTTCGTCTACCTCGTCGCCTCTCTTTTTTACCAGGGCAGCCTGTTCCTCAAAAACAAGATTTTTCGCGCCTATGCCCCTCTGGTGGCAGGGCTGGCCCTCACCATCCATGCCGCGGCCATCGTCTCTCACGCCTTCCAGACGGGCCGCCCGCCCTTTGCCAGCCTCTTCGACTCCATATCGCTCTTCGCCTGGGCCATCCTCCTGCTCTACCTCTTTCTGGAGACGCGCTGGCGGCTTCAGGCGGTGGGGGCGTTCGCCCTGCCCATCGGTGCGCTGGCGATCCTGTACGCTTCTTCCATGCCCCTGGAGGCCAAGCCGCTCGAACCCGACCTGCGGAGCTACTGGGTGGTGGCCCATGTGCTGACATCGATCTTGAGCTACGGGGCCTTCACCCTGGCCTTCTGCTGCGCCGTGATCTATCTCTGGCAGGAGAGGCTCCTGAAAACCAAACGGCTGACCGGCCTTTTCACCAAGCTGCCGCCCCTGGAGCGCATGGATACCCTCACCTACTGGCTGGTGGCCTTCGGGTTCGCGCTCCTCACGGTGGGCCTGTTGACCGGGGCGATCTGGGCGCATATGCAGTGGAGCAGCCAGTGGGTGAGCGATCCGAAAGTGGTCGTCTCGTGCATCACCTGGCTCATTTACGCCGTCTACCTGGGAGTCCGCGCCTCCACCGGCTGGAGTGGCCGCAGGATGACCTATCTGCTGATGACCGGGTTCGTGGCGATGCTGCTCAACTACTTTGCGGTGGAAACCCTCCTGCCCGGCGCACATTCCCTTTATCGCACCTAGAGGTTTATTGCTCCTGATGTCATCCCACCTTATCATCGGAACCCGCGGCAGCCTTCTGGCCCTCACCCAGACGCGCCTCATCGAAGCATCGCTCCGCCAGATTTTCCCGGCCCTCACCTTCGAGATGAAGATCATCAAGACCACCGGAGACCGGATCACCGATGTGGCCCTCTCCCGCATCGGCGACCGGGGGCTGTTCACCCGCGACCTGGAAGACGCGCTCCTGAGCGGGGAAGTGGATCTGGCCGTCCACAGCCTGAAAGACCTCTCCAGCGAGCTGCCCTCCGGCCTCTGCCTAGCCGCCGTCCCCGAACGGGCCGAACCCTGGGATGTCCTGATCACTCGCCAGCTCCCGACCGGAGAGGACCCCATCCCTCTGCCCGGAGGGGCCGCGGTCGGCTCCTCAAGCCTCCGCCGCCGGGCGCAGCTCCGCCACCACCGGCCCGACCTGGACATCCTGGACGTGCGCGGCAACCTGGACACCCGCCTGAGAAAGCTGGATGACGGCCGCTACGACGCCCTGGCCCTGGCCGCCGCCGGGCTGATCCGCCTGGGGTGGTCGGAGCGCATCGCCTGCCGCCTGCCTGCGGACGTCTGCCTCCCCGCCGTGGGGCAGGGCGCTCTGGGCCTGGAAGCCCGCAGCGGCGATGAGGCGGTTCTGCGCTATCTCTCCGCCCTGGAACATCCGCCTTCTCGTCAGGCGGTCGCCGCCGAACGCGCCTTTCTGAGAGTGCTGGAAGGCGGCTGCCAGGTTCCCGCCGGGGCGCTCGGAGAGGTCGGCGGCAGCCAGCTTCGCCTTCAGGGGATGGCCGCCCTCCCGGACGGCAGCCTCCTCGTGCGCCGTGAGGAAACCGGCCCGGCCTCTGACCCCGAATCCCTGGGCGAACACCTTGCATCTCAAATCCTGCAAAACGGCGGCCAGGAGATACTGGCCGAGGTGCGGCATGGGTAACGGCGAGGCGTACGCCCCGTACGTTTTGATTCGAAGGGGGAGAGACGCCGCTATATAAGCGTCTCTCCCTATTAAATAATATTAAAGGGATTAGGCGAAAACCCGCTTTTAGGAGTGTTGTGTTTAAGGGCTAAAAATGGATCTTTTCCGCCTTTAAAGA
>JADLDR010000087.1 GCA_020846535.1 Armatimonadota bacterium
CACAGTATTTATCACCTGCGCGCAACTTCCAGGTTAAATTGCCCTATACCCTTTCCGACACCGGCGGGAGTGCGGCCTATGATTGCAAGGTGGAAGCCTTGAACAACGACTTCAGCCAGATCTACTCGAACGCAGGGCTTCCGACCGACTTGGGCTCCCAGACGGTGTGCTTCCCGCTACTGATGGCTACTGGAGGCTACTACCGACTTATTATAGGGGCGACCGACTCTCATAATACTGCTGACAAAGTACACTTACGCAAGTTAGCCCTCCAGAATGCCCCCACAATCTATATGCCTATTGCAGAAAATTATAATAACACTTTTGCAACAACGCCTGCATCTAGTAATGCGTCGGCATACCAGGATCCTTTGCCTGATCCGCGATCCTATTATTCTCGTGTCTACCATGATCTTCCAAATATCAATGCAGTTATGGCGGCTAAAAAGAGAATAGCGGATGATTCTATTATCTTCATCGATAACCATGGATCTCCCGGATGGATTCAACTGGCTGGGGGAAACGACTACTATGCGGTAGGCTGGTCGGGCAGTAAACAGGATGGAACTACTGCCCGAATTGATGATGCTGATTGGAGTAAGGTACGTTTTGTCTGTTTTGTTGGCTGTGAGACGGCTCTGTCTGACCCACTCTACGGCAATCTGTTAGACGCATCCGTTGATGCTGGAGCCCAATTGGCGATGGGATTTACCGGTATTATAACTCGTCACAGGGATTCCGACCCTCCTCTTGGTTCGTATCCTGATATATGGAGCAATGCCTTCTGGCAATATGCTTGCGGGTGGTCATCTGCTGCTCCTTATCCTCAATATTCTCCAACTCCTTATGGCGCAGCCAATTATGCGGCGGATGCTATCCTCAGCCAGTTTGGGAAAACTGGAGGATTTGACACCTATCAATTCCGAGGCTATTATGGATGCCTGGTTCCTGCCTTTCAGTTCAATCCATGACCGTTTTTAACAGATAGGAGTGAGTTGTGACAAAACGTTGTGTCAGTCTTTTTGGATTTGCTATTATGGCGATTGCCCTAGGGCCTTCCTTTGGACGAGCCGATACCGATCCTGAAGCCGCACGCAATAAGGCGGCTCAAGCGGTCGGGATTGCGACCGATAAGCTGTCATTTAGGCAGACAATGGAATGGCTGGGCCGCACGTGTCATGCTTTTACTGGATCTGAAGAGGAACGCATTCTTGTCGATGCCACGACTGGCCAAATCTGTCAGGTGGCGCTACCATCAAGGCTACGCAACTCCCAAGAGGTCAAATTGAGCCAGGAGGAAGCACAGACGCAGGCTTGGAAAGCCGCTGAAGGGCTGGGGGCCGCTTGCACATCCGATATGGTGCTATCAGAGACGAAATTTCTGGACCATGGCTCAGCGGGGAAAGAATATGCCCTGACATGGGGGAAATATTCGCCTGAAGGAGTCATATTGCCGACACTACTCCGGGTGTGCGTTGGGGCTGAGAACGGCGAATTGACCTCCTTTTTATATGTGGATGTAGCCCCAAAGGTTGCGCTCTCTCCGACTATCATCCGGGAAGGCGCAATTCAGAAGGCGATGGTAGTTTCGAATTTGATCAAACCGACAGTAGAGCAAGCGCAACTGAAGGTTTGGTTTCAAAAGGGACAGCAGGTGCTATGGTGGATCATCAAGCTGAAAGATTTGCTAGCGAATGAAGCCGAAGTTTATTTAGACGCACATACAGGCGAAATCTTCACTGTCCTGGGGCCCTTACAAAGAGCATCGGCCTCAAAAGCAAGATATGATGCCCCCCATTTGCAGCCCCTTCTTAAGGCAAAAGGGGTCGAACTAAGAGTATATTTCACCCGAAAACAAGAACTCGCAGGCAAGGTGATCGGGAAATATATTCGAAAAACAAATCCCCATGAACTGGATGCGATCTTGAAAAAGCTGGTGACGATGATCAAAACACAACAATCTCTTGATCTTTCTCCACTTCTGTTCCGCATCGATCTGCATATCAAGTTTTATGCGCCAGGAAATCGTGTATATTTTGGCGAATATTCGCCTCGAAAGCATTATCTCTACCTGATATTATTAGAGCCGGTGGACCCAAAGACTGTGAAGCATTCCCAGCGATATCGGCTTTTGGGCAAAGATCGCTGGGTCGTCGCTGGCGTGGTGCTGAAGACCGATCAATCGTTCGAGCAGATGATAAGACGGATGGCAAAACAATGGGATTCTGATACATTCGGAGAGCCATAAAGCGTCAATCCAAGCCAGGCCGAACGGGGCTGAGAGAGTTTCTCAGCCCTGCTTTTTTTCAGATCACGCCGGCCATCTCCTGGCGGAGCCGCCAGTTGTAGTTTTATTAAGAGAGTGAACGCCATCGCTTGCATACACCGCCTGAATCTTGACACGGCGGGCGGGAAGGGGTATACTCAAGTGAAGACGGAGCCGCTTGCCGGAAGCCCCTGTTCGGCTGCGTCAGACGGGCGCTCCGATAGGCCGCAAGCCGCCTGTTCCCGGACCGATGAAAGGATACGAGACCTCAAGCGGCGATTGCTGAGGCTACTCGATAAGGTTTGATCATGCCGTCCCTTTCCACCGCCACCCTGGGTCGCACCGGCCTTCTCGTCTCCCGCCTGGGCCTCGGCACGCTGAACCTGCCCGCCGGAGACTATCGCGCCGCGTTCGAGGCCGGAATCAACTATGTCCTGACCTACCACGGGGAGAACGGCCAGCCGGAAAGGACGGTGGCCGAAGCCTTGCAGGGCCTTCGCGAGAGAATCGTGCTGGCTGACGGCACGGCGGACCGGACTCGCGACGGCCTGCTGCGCCATCTGGAACGCTCCCTGAGCGCCCTCGCCACCGACCGCATCGATGTCTACCATCTCTTTTATATCCGCGACGATGCGGACTGGCAGGCGGTGACGGGGCCGGGCGGGGCGATGGAAGGTGTCCGGCAGGCGCAGGCGGAAGGGATGATCCGCTTTACGGCGGTCAGCGTCCACAACCGGCCCCTGGCTGGCCGGATCGCCGCCACCGGCGAGATCGATGTGATGATGGTGCGCTACAACTGCGCCCACCCCGGCGCGGAAAGCGATATCTTTCCCCACGCCCGGGCGCGGGAATGCGGCGTGGTCACCTACAATGCTCTCAAATGGCGGCAGCTCTTGCAGCGGCCCGCAGGCTGGCCTGAGGATGCCCCCGTTCCCACACCCGCCGACTGCTACCGCTTCGCCCTCAGCCACCCGGCGGTCCACCTCGTCCTGACCGGGGCGCGCGCCCGCGCCGAACTGGACGCCAACATCGCCGCCCTTTCCCCCTTCGCTCCCCTCTCCCCCGAAGAGGCCGCCTGGCTTCGCGAGTTCGGCAGGCAGGTTCATGGGTAGCTTGAGGCGGTCTCAGGGTGGTTGAAGCCTGGAGATGGCTTCAGAGATTTCGCTCCTCGCAGGCTGCATCGATACGGCTGCTATCATGGAACGCGGAGCCAGGCGAAGATCGGAGAGCCTACCCGGGAGGAGCCAGCCATCCGGTCGGCTCAAGCTCCCGGCGCAAGGCCGCCAGGATCGACCGCGCCTCCGACTCGCCCCGGGCTGAGGACGCACGGGCGGGGTCCGTCGTTTCGTTCCATCCGTGATCCTGGTAATTGATGGGGCGGATGGCATCCATATCGACCAGGCTGCCTTCCAGATAGAGCATCAGCGAGGTTTCGCTGACGCCCGCATGGTCGCCTTGCAGCACCATCGGCTCCGCGAAGGGAATCACCCTGATGCAGGCGTCGTTTTCAAAACAGAGGGCGACCCTTGCGGCCATGTCCACCTGGCACTGAGGGTAGTGGCCGGTATAGAGAACCAGCGCCCGGATGCCGATCAAGGCGATCTGCCGGACGATATCCGTCAGGTGCGCCTCCGCCGTGGCGTCGGTGTAGAGATTGCCCCATTCCCCGGAATGCTTCCTGATCTGTTCCGGCGTCATGCCGTGGATGCCCGCATAATGATGCGCCGGAAAGACCACACCTCCCATCTCCCAGGCGGCCCGGCAGCATATCCGGTGCGCTTTGAGCGTGTCCAGCCCCATCGGCAGGTGGTCTCCGTGCCGTTCCAGACATCCGACCGGCAGATACCCGACCGGGCAGCGGGCAACGGCTTCTGTCGCCTCACGCCCGCGCATCAGTTCGTATCGAACGTTTCGGAAGGCGTTTTCGGTTGGCGGCATGGTTTCGATCCTCCTATCCCCTCACCGGCGCTTTCTGCACGCGCTCATAGAGGTCGGCCCATTCCGCGGAGCCGTCATCGTTCCATACGGACATGGAGACGCCGCGCTCGTCGGCGGGCTGGTTGCCCATCTGAAAGTCCTGCCAGCACTGGGGAAGGAGATTGGCGTAATACATTGCCCGCCCGCCTTCCCAGGTGACGGCCAGGATATGACGGGGTTTGGGTTTCCGATAGGGCGGCTCCATCCGGTAGCGGACCAGCGTGTCCTCATCCACCTCCACCCCCAGCCCGGGCGCTTCGGGGACCCGGACATAGCCGCCCACGACGGGGATAGGGTCTTTCAGGACGTCCCGGGCGTAAAGGTTCATGCAGGTGATGGCGGGCCACCTGGCCCCGGGTAGGACGGCTCCTAGGTGGAAGGCCAGGGTGGAGGTCAGGCCGGTGCCGACCATTTGAAGCCAGAAGGGCATATTCGCCTCCGAGGCTAAAGTTCCCTGCTTCAGCACGGAGGCCACCCCGCCCCCGATTACGAACCCGTCGCACACTTCCTCCCGGACTGCGGTGAAGAAGGGCGGGGAGCCGAAGTGCATGGCGATAGGCCGGGGCACGACCCGTCGGATCTGGCGGTTTCCCTCGATATCGTGCTGGTGGATCGGGGACTCGAACATCGCCACCATCTCGTTTTGAGCCAGCCGCGTCAGGACGGGCACGGCGTTGGCCGAATTGATCAGCATGGCGTTGGAGTCCGAATCGATCTTGAAGTTCCGAGGAACGGCCTCGGAGATCGCCTTGACCTGGGCGTCGATATCGAACCAGGGCCGGTGCTTGATCTTCAGGCTGATATAGCCTTTTTCGACCGCCTCTCCGGCCTCGGCGGCGTAGAATTCCGGGGTGGTATCGATGGACCACCAGGAGATGGGACACCAGTCGCGCACCTTGCTGCCCAGCAAGCGGTAGCAGGGCGCTTCCAGGGCTTTGCCCACCACGTCATAGATCGCCATTTGAAGGCCCGGCCCCAGGGTGTCGTCTCCCAGAAAGTCCGCCGGATTCTTTCCCATCACCCGCTCGATGGCCGCATCGGTCACCTGGCCCCAGGTGTAGATCAGGATCGTCTCCCCGTAGCCGACCAATCCGGCGTCGGTGGTCAGGCGGATCACCTCCGAGATCGACCAGTCGGGCACTTCCCGGCAGGTGATGATTTCCTGCCGGGGGGTGAACGGCAGGTTCACGACAATGCGTTCCACATCGGTGATTTTGAGCGGCATCTTATTTCTCCATCTCCGGCAGGTCGAAATAGCGCAGCATCCCGCGCAGGACGATATTTTTCATGCTGCGGGCATTATAATGGCGCGCCCCGACCCAGGATTCGTAGCTGCCGATGCCGTCCGCGACCTCGATGCCCCGGATGCGGTCATCGATCAGGGCGGCGAACTGGCCGTATACGCCTTCCCGCCCGTGGGCGTAGAGGCGGATATCGGAGGCGTCCAGGCCGGGCCAGGCGGCAATCATGTCCAGAGCGCGCAGGACGTCATAGGTTCTGAGGGCGGCTAAATTGTCGTCGAGCCAGAAAAGGTCGTCGGCGAGTTTATGCAGCACGCCGTAGAAATCCTCCGGGGCGGTCGCGCTCAAAGGGGCGGCGGCCAGCCCGCCCGAACCGGCAACATCCAGCACCAGCACGGCACGGCCCGAAGCGCATTCCGCCCGGATCCACTCCTGGCGGTCGTCCATCGCCCGCACGCCGTCGTGCCACACCGCCACCGTGACAGGCAGCGCCTGGCCGCGCCGTTCGAATCGGCGGAAGAGGCAGCCGTGGCCCAGAAGCCCCTCCTGAGACCACCAGAACGCCGGTTCCGCATCCAGATCCTCCGCCTGCCCGGTCACATAAAAGCGCGGGTTGAGGTCGCAGGGCTTCCGGTCTTTCAGGACGCTCTCCTTGAGCCAGGCGAGGGCCTTTTCGCGCTGCTGCGGGTCGGATTGTCGGGCGACTTTGAGTTCCTCCAGCCGCCGGAGATTCTCCTCATGGACGAACTCCGCCCCTTCGATTTCCCCTCGCACCTGGCCGCTCTGCGTGCACCAGAGGCGGCTGGAGGGAACGGGAGCGATGAGGCTATCGTCGGGGATGCGCTCCTCGCCCAGCAGGTGGCGGGAGAAAAACTGAGCGGCAGCGCGGGCGAGGGGCCGGGTATAGGCGTGCGTGCTGAAATCCTCCACCAGATCGAGGTCGCCCGCTTTGCCCATCAATTCCCAGATGCGCCGGCACCGCTGCACCGTGCGCCGGGTTCCCTCGATGGGGAAGAAATCGCTGGTGACCGCCAGGGCGCGGACGGGCTTGGGGGCCATGGCGAGTACGATATCTTCATGATCGAAGCCCTTTGCGGTAAAGCCGGGCCAGATCTGCTCGGCGTCCTGCGCCCCGCCGGTATACATATAGGTCTGGCGGTTCATGAGAAAGGTGGTGGGGGCGGCGGCGGCGATGCGCGGGTCGCCCAGCATCATGAGAGAAGTCTGCGTTCCCCCGCCGGAGTTCCCCGTGACCCCGATGCGGTTGCCATCCACCTCCGGGCGGCTCATCAGGTAATCCACCCCGCGCATGGCGTCATGGAGGAAGTAGCGGGCGATGGCATCCCCCAGAGGCAGGCACTGGCGGCCCGCATATTCGTGTTCCGGCACGCCCCAGGTGACGGTGGTGTCGCTCAGGGCGGCTTCGTAATAGCTGAATCGCTCCCCCTGCCCGATAGGGTCCTGGGCCAGCACCACCAGCCCGGCATGAACCAGATACTGGCAGATGATCTGGTATTCCTCCACATGCTTGGCCTCCATGTGATGCCCGCTCAGGAAGAGGACGGCCCCGCGCGGGCCTGTGAGACTTTCCGGCACATAGAGATTGGCGGTCACATAGTGCTTCGGGCGGGACTGGAAGAAGATCTTCTCGATGTGAAACCCTTTGCCCTCCACCGTTCCGACTGTCCGGGCTTCCAGAGGGGTGCCCATCGGGGGCAAACCACCCAGAGAGGCGGCGAAATGTTCGCGGATCGCCTTCTGCCGGACCTGAACCGCTTCGGGTGCGGTCAGGGCATCCCGCGCCGCATCTCCGATGGCGAACATCTCCTCCTGACGCCGATAGACGAAGTTCTTCAACTGGTCGTGAACATCGTAGTAGTAGGAACCGGGGGTGAACTGCTGCAAATCGCGTATGCTCAAAGGTGGCCTCCTTTTGGAAATGTGCCGAATGGGGGTTCATTCGCTTTGGCGAGGGAATTTCCTTTTCCCGACTCTGCATCGATGCCGCCTGCGGCGACGGTGATGCATCCGGGTACAGCGAAAAAGCCCCCGTCGATGCAGGCTGGAGATGGTTTCGTCACTCCGCTCCTCGCAGCCTGAATCGATAGAGGTTTATCTCGGTAGCCTGGCGGACATTCTGCCATTGTATAAATATAAAGTGGAACATGGAGACACTTACTATATCTCCCGCACCGGTAGCGACAGCAACGACAGCTCCTACAGCCGTCCCTGGGTCACGATTTATCGGGCACTCGATACGCTGGGGCCGGGTGAGATGGTCTATTTCCGGGGCGGAGATTGCTATACGCCTTTTACCGTCACCAAATCCGGCAGCCCGGGCAATCCGATTGTGATCAGCGCCTATCCCGACGAGCGGGTTCGCATCCTCCAGCCTACCAACTGGCAGCAGAACAATTACAATGCCGCCACGGTCTGTTTAAGCAGGGCCGAGCATGTCTGGATTCATGGCCTGGGAACCAGGGCTGCCGGGGCCGTCCGACGCTCCCGATCCCGACCATTACGGCCAGAACTGCATCACCCTTGCCAACGGAGCCGGGGAGGACGTCTATATCATCAATAGCGTTCTCCCGAAGGCGCTCCACTGCGGGGTCAAAGAGATGGGATATGGCGGCAATCACTTCGTCATCGAAGGCAATGTCATTTTCGATAACGGGGAGGATGCCCGCCGCGATCATGGAATCTACGTCCCCTCCAGCAATGCGGTTATCCGGGGCAACGCTGTCTTCAGGAGCGCCTCCTACGGCATCCACCTCTACAGCAAGCCGCAGCGCATCCATGTTTATAACAATGTCTGCTTTGGCAACACCAAAGACGGCATCCTGCAAGCAGGCGGATACGGGGTGATCGCTCACAATGTGGTCGTTCGCAGCCGGGCAGATATCAAGCTCTTCCGATCCAACTGCACCTACAACCAGTTCAAGAACAATATCACCTTCGATAACGACTACTGCGAGATGGGTCTGGATGACGGAGGGGGCAAATATCTTGTGCCCAAGACGAATACCATCAGCTACGGCGTCGCCTATCCGAGCAGCGATTGGTATCTGCCGAGTTTGCTGATGAGCATGAACGGCTGTTCGATCTGGCCCGACCCCGGTATATTCCCGGCCATCCAGTACAGCGAACCGTCCTGGTAATCGCATTCCGACTGATTCAGACGAACAGGGCCGTATCCGAGATGGGATACGGCCCTGTTTGCTTTCGTGCCCATTCGCTTTGCTCGATCCGATTGGCCTTGTCTCACTCCTCCAGCCTGAAAAAATCCATCACGGTGTACTGGCCGGGCTGCGCCCAGAAGTAGTCGGTTTCCGTGGGGGATTTCATGCCCCAGCCGAGTGGATACCAGCGGATTTCCAGCTTTTTCACGCCTCCTCCGAACAGATCCTTGAGGTTATGGGCGTGATAATCGTAAGCCCGGTCGAAGGTTTCTCCATAGAGAGAGTGCATGGCTCCGGTTTCGGTGTCGATCACCTTCAGGGCGAAGGAGCCGGGGGCGGTTCCCTGAAGCTGCCGCCAGGCGAGCCAGGGAGTGCGGGCGAGGTCCGCTGAGGCGCGGATGGTGAGGTGGGGCCAGCCGCCTTTGGAGGATTGGCGAAAAAGGACCAGCCGGTCGTCTCCGGACTGCCCCAGAGCCAGCCAGTCGGCGTTTTTCTGAGAGGTGGCGTCCATCAGGCCGGAGGCGCTCCAGTCCGTCAGCTCGATGTAACGCTGCGGGTCGGTCTGCCGGGCGTGGCCTGCGAACGAATCCGGGCCATCGGGAGAGGTTTTCTTGAGGCTCCACTCCTCCCCCGCTTTCTTCATGGCCTTCGCCGTTTCTTTGGGCGAAAGAAGCGGCTTATCGGAAGGGACGATGCGAACGGAGGGCTTCAGCAGGCCCTTCGGGAGCCGGGCCGTCCGTTCGCCGGTGGAGCCGGCCAGGGTATAGGAGAGCATGTCCGGGGAGACGTTCTCGAAATAGCGGGCCGGATCGATCTTTTTGTCCAGAACGACCGCCTCGCAGCCGCCCATGCCGCAGTCCCGCAGGGCGATGGTGTTGGGGATTTCGAGGCAGTAGACGGCGCAGTTGGCGCTGTAGCTGGCGTTGGCGCTGATGAAGCAGTCCTCGAAGAGAATGGTCGGGCCGGTCAGTTGCGAAGCGTAGCGGGTGAAATTGTAAACCGGGGTGAAGCCCCCGCCCTCGCCGCCGAAGCGGCACTGCTTGAGGGTGAGGTTGAACCCGTAGTTATCGATCCACCGCTGGCGCGGCCCGCCGGTGAGGGGAACGCCGCACAGGTTCTCAATGGTCAGCCGCGATCCCCGGTGTTCGATAACTGCGGCCTCTTTCATCTCGCGCCTGGAGGTGATCCAGCAGTCCCGCATCACGGCCTGATCGCAGCGATTGTTGTACCACGCCTGGCCGCACAGCAGAAATTCGCAGTCCTCGATTTTGACGGTGGTGGAGATCACATCCGTCCGGACGGCAAAGCTTTCCGAGCCGTAAAAGCGGCATCCCTTAATGATGATCTGGCCGGTATCGATATTGGGGTTGTAAAGGTCAATATGATACTTGCCCCCGAGAAAGGTGATATCGCGAATGGAAAGCTGCCAGGCGTAGCGGCTGGTAAAGACGGCCTTTTTCGGGTTCGTCTGTCTGATGGCGGCCCGGCCCTCCCCGCGCACGGCCAGGACTTCCAGCGGAATCTCGTCGCTGATCACATATTCCCCGGCAGGGAAAACCAGTTCCGGCCCGGCCTGGAAATAGACGCCCGCGGGGGAAGGCTTGCTGACGGCAATCGCGGCAGCCTTCATGGCCTTCAGGATGGCGGCGGTGTCGTCGGTGGAGCCATCGCCCGCCGCCCCGAAATCCTTCACATTCACGGCCCCGGCCCGCAGGGGCAAAGCCAGCAGGATCGCCAGCAGCGCATATCGCATCCTCACGGCAAAGCCTCCTCAAAGTGTGCTGACGGTTCATTCGCGGCAGGGAAGGAGGTTCCTCTTCGGTTTCCGGGAGCCTGACACCGCGATCTCCAGCACCCGGCCCTTGCCGGTATCCGTTTCCGGTTGGGATAACGCTGTCCTTATGGCATCTTATGTCTCTATTCGCCAACTGGATTTTACTTTGGATTTCACTTCCCAACCTGCTACCTACCAGCGATCTGCCAGCACGTAGCGGCTGCCTCATCTCATTTTTCCCCCTTCCTCCGCATCCCTTCCCATCCTGTATTTAATATCATAATTGATAATAAAATCCAACTCCTCCCCGGTAAAGCCATAATGCTCCGCCATCGCCTGATGAACTGCTTCAACGTTCAGGCCAGCCCCATCAAGATTATCCACATCACAGGCCCACATCGCCGGATTGGCCTGGATGTAGCGGCGAATCGTATGCAGAGAGGCTTCATTGGAGATAATATGTTCATAATAATTACGCTGCCAGGCAAAACCCGCGAAACCGCTTCTATGAACCAGATATGTCGAGGTGCCTTTGAAAGCACGTACAATCCTCCCCAACGTAGGGGCGCGATTTATCGCGCCCATCTCTGCATCGGGAGCAAGCAATGTCGCTTCCACGCAGATAATGCCATGAATATGATTCGGCATGATAATAAACGCATCCAGACCCACCCCGGAAAATCGAGCCGATAGCCCGTTCCATACCGATTGAATGATTAGCCCCGCATCACTCAGAGTGATTTTACCGTTTTCCGCCACCCCTAGCGTTGGTTCCCGATGCCATGTGCAAATGGTAATGAAATACATGCCCGCCTGTGCATAATCAAACTCCCGCAGGCGGATCGAACGGCGATGATGTATGTTCGGATCGAATTTCATGCGTTCCCTTGGGGGAGGGGCGCGATGGAGGGGCGCGATTTATCGCGCCCCTACCAACGGCGGGTTGGGTGGATGGGTTCCCGGTTGGGTGGTTGGGGCGATAGGTGGGCGCGATAAATCGCGCCCCTACCGTCGGGTGTGTGGTATCGATTGGGGATGGGCGCGATTTATCGCGCCCTCCAACATTACACACCGCCCGATCTTCCGCTTCCTCACCCTTCCCCCTCCTCCGCATCCCTTCCCATCCTGTATTTAATATCATAATTGATAATAAAATCCAACTCCTCCCCGGTAAAGCCATAATGCTCCGCCAGAACCCGGTCGATTTCGTCAATGATGGGTTTGGAATCACGCGGTCTGAATTGTTCCACTTTAATACTCCCAGTTCTACTATGGCTTATATTTATATAAGAACTACTCATATCTAACGAGTCCTGTAATTGTTGTGCTAAGCCAGACATATCTTCAGTAATTAATGTTGCCGGGATTGGAAATGTCCTGTAGTCTGATGGGTTGAAATTACGACAGTTGGTCCTAACCTGATAGAACCAATAGAAAAGGCTACTATTAATCAATGTAAACGCGCGGTCCCGGAGCATTTTATCGCTAAAGCATATATGCTCCTCCCTAGTTGATGAGGATTCTTCATTGCCTCGTAGAAATCTCGGAGGTCGGCAAGTAACCGTAAACCAATGACCGACACCAGTAATTTTATAATAGATTCTAAATTGCGTTTGAGACTTTGATATCCACATCTCTAACTGGTGTAATAATGAATTTATTTTAATCAGCAGACTTTTCTCAACGCAACTGCCAATTTTAGGCCAGTTATTTATATGAAATGGCTCCATGACGCTTGTGTAAACTAGAGTAGGAAACAAGCAAGAACGCTCGTCTGTGTACCATTTGTTATACCGTGAAACCTGGCGTTTAATTATTGAAGCTGCTGCTTTTTCTTTCATTCCTAGAAGTATTGCTAGACGAGCATGATGCATACCGTCAAAAAGTTTGCTGGGGCGGTCATCGTAAGTTGATACAGCTAAATATGAACACCTTTTATCTATCATATTCCTTATAAGAGCCATACGTTGAGTAGATACTACTGGCTGTTGGACAATCATACCAAACAAGCTACCTGCACCATTAAGATTCATAATACGCTCCAAGCAGAGGGCGTATAGGTTGCCACAAGGTTCTGTGATGAATCCTTTTACAGTATATTGTGATCTAACCGTGTTATATTCCACATACGGCGGATTCCCAATAATCACATCAAATCCGCCGCTGCGAATAATCCCATAAAATTCGATAAACCAGTGGAACGGCTGATGAGATTCCAGCCAGGGTTTGTATCCGGGAGACTGCCAACCGTCCCGGCACTTATGGCCGTATTCACCGGCCAGATACTGGTTCAGGTCATCTTCCAGAACGGCCAGCCTTTCCCGAAGATTCTGCTTGGCCCAGGCGATGGTGTGCGTGCCGCTGTCCACCTGTGTCTGCAAATCCCGGAAGGCTTTGAAAGCGGCATCCACCTCCTGCGCTTTGGCCTCGATCTGCCCCATGGCGTCATCGAAGTCCAGTTTGCTTGTAACGGCCTTTTGAACCTCCTCGTAAGTGGCATATCCTACCAGCGTATTCCCGGCCCGGATGTTGAAATCGATATCCGGCAGCGGTTCGATCTTCTCCGCCTCGTCCACTTGAGCGACCAGTTTCAGGAAGAGACGCAGCTTGCAGATTTCGACCGCCTCCTCCATGATGTCCACGCCGTAGAGGTTGTTGACGATGATCGACTTCAGGATGAAATACCGCCGGTTCGGATGCGCGTTGACGCGGTTCAGGATCTTCTCGAAGTCCTGAAACTTTTGTGGGTTGAGGATATTCAGAAGATAGTCATCGGCCCCCGCCTTTTCAACCACCTGTTCGGCCTGGCGCGGGTCGGGCAGGCGACCCTTGAGAATCTCGATTTCGGTCAGGAACGCCTGCATCCGGTCCAGGCAGGCTTCATAGAACGGTTCCAGGATGTTGAGGGCCGCAAAGAGGAACGCCCCGGAGCCGCAGGTGGGGTCCAGCACCGTCACCTGCTCGATGGCCTCATAGAAGGCTCTCAAGAGTTCCGGCCCCCGGCAGCTTTCGATCACATCCTGGGCAAACTGGCGGATATCCAGGTTGTAGGCGATGAGGTCATTGATCGACCGGACTTCCCCGCGCTCCAGCCTGCCGCGCACCTCCTCATACCGTTTGCGCCGGGCCGCCACCTCCCGCCAGATCTCGGTCGGCAGGGCGTACTCTTCCGGCGCGGGCCGGTTCCAGGCGGTGCGCTTCGAGACATCCTCCAGCCCGGCTGCGATCTCCTCCGGCAGCGGCAAAGAGACGCCCTTTCGTACGGCCTCATAGATATACCGATCCGGGTTCTGCTGAAGCAGGCTCCAGACCGATGCCTCTCCTTCAAAGGCGATCCGGCACTTCTCCTCGGCTTTGTCAAAAAGGAAAGGGATCACCGTGTTCTTGCCGATGTATTCGGTGATGTCCTCTTTGGTGTAATAGGCCCCCATCTGCTTCTTGTTAGCGATATTGCTCGAAGAAGGCGAATAAGCGTTCAAAAGCCTCATCCTCGATCCGGATAGCTTCTCCGTGCTGTTCCTCGATCTGATGTTTCAGAAACAGGCCGCCGTTGAGGTAAGGAACCGTTCCCAGCAGACGGCGTGTTTCGGATGACCGATCTTCTGGACGTTTCGCGAATCCCTCGAAGAAAAGTGGGCAGAGAAAATCCTGATAAAACCGATCTCGGCCTGTCTGCCGCATCGCGTTCAGGCGATTTCGCAGATAGTCCGTATCGCCGTTCAAAAAGCCTTTCTTCTGGACGAAATAGATAAACATCAGACGGTTTAGCATCACCGAGACATACCATCGCTGGAGTTTGTCATCCGGAATACCCTTCAGAAACCCCAGGAAGGCATCATGCTCGGTTTTGAAGCGGTCATAGAAGCGCCGGGTCACATGCTCCTTGTTCAGAGCGTCCTTGAGCCGGAAGGCCACCAAGTCGATGGTCAGCCCTTCTTCTTCGTCCAGCCGGAACACGATCTGGTTCAATCGCTGGATAAGCGGCAATCCTGACTGTCCCCGATAATAAGTATGTTCCCGGTACGCCAAGGGTTTGCTCGGTTCTTTGGAGACCCACTGCCATATCTGCCTGGTTCGGTCCGCGTCCGTAAAGATGATCAGGTGTTCATACGCCGTTTTTGCCGCCTGCCGTTCGATCTGCTGCCGGAGGCTGTAAGTCGGAATGCCCCCTTCCGCATCCGGGGAACACTCGAAGATATGCACCCCGCGCTTTTCGGCAATCCCCTTGAGTGTATATGTCTGCCCATCCGCATTGACCGGGAAGGTGAGTGTGTGGTGATCCCACCCCAGTTCTTCAATAAACAGGCTGCGAAAATCGAAATCCTTCAGATATTGGCGCGTGCGCTCCACGTTCAGCATAGCTTAAGCGTCCTTTTATATTTTTGGTTTTGGGGAAATCGCAATCAAGGGCGCGATAAATCGCGCCCTTACGGGAATCCGACGGTAGGGGCGCGATTTATCGCGCCCATCCCCCAATTGATGCAACGCCCCCGACGGTA
>JADLDR010000088.1 GCA_020846535.1 Armatimonadota bacterium
CACAGTATTTATCACCTGCGCGCAACTTCCAGGTTAAATTGCCCTATACCCTTTCCGACACCGGCGGGAGTGCGGCCTATGATTGCAAGGTGGAAGCCTTGAACAACGACTTCAGCCAGATCTACTCCAATGCAGGACTGCCAACAGGCTTGGGATCACAGATTGTCTACTTCCCTCTACTGATGACTACCGGGGGCTACTACCGGTTCGTCATCAGGGCGACCGACTCTCATAACACTGCCGACAAGGCACACTTACGCAAGTTAGCCCTTCAAACTGCTCCTATTATCTATATGCCTATCGCCGAAAATTATGATAATTCTGATGTGACAACCCCAGGAGCTACCAACGCAGCCTATTACCAAGATCCTCTACCAGACCCCAAGTCTTATTATGCCCAGCGCCATACAGACCTTCAATCATTCGAGGCCGTTGTTTTGGCTAAGAAAAAAATCGCAGAGGACAACATTATATTTGTTTATAATCATGGTATGCCTGGTCATATACAACTAACGGGCCATGGCTATTCCTATGAAGGGGCGTGGTCAGCAGGTCCTGACACTGGATATAACGTGCGAATAGATGATGCTAATTGGAGTAAGGTTTATTTTGTGTTATTTGCAGGGTGCAATACCGCAGTGACTGACCCCAATTGCGGCAATTTACTTACAGCAGCTCATAATGCTGGAGCGTTTTTAGCTCAAGGGTTTATAGAACAACTCACAGTCCATGATGCATATAACCCTGGAGGGCTAGGATCAACACCGGATCAATGGAGTACCGCTTTTTGGCAATATGCTTGTGGATATTCGGAGGATGCTCCATATCCCCAATATATTCCAACAATTATAGGAGCAAATGTACATGCCGTAGATATGCTCATGAGTATATATGGTCAGACTGGGGAATATGATACTTATTCGTTTATTGGTAACAGCCAAGGGATTATGTCTCTAGTTCCAGCCTTTCTACTTAGTCAATAATATTTTACATTATAGGAGAATAATATAATGAAATCAAATCTGTATATTATAATATTCATTATCATGGTATTTTGGACCCCTGATTCTGTGAATGCCAATCGCGATCTCGACACAGCACGCGAAAAAGCGGCCCAAGCTATAGGTATCTTACCCGATGATCTTTCTTTCCGATATACAACGGAATGGCTAGATCGCAGATGCCAAGCATTTACTGGATCGCACGAGGAGCGGATTCTTATTGATGCTGCTACTGGGGATATTTGCCGAATATCGCTTCCGCAAAGAATACCCAACTCGAAGGAGATAAAGTTAACACAAGAGGAGGCGATGCATCAAGCATTGAAATTTGCTGAGGGATTAGGCGCTATCTTAACATCGGACATGACTCTCGAAGTGAAGCTTTTAGATCATGGTACGGCTGGGAAAGAATATACCTTAACATGGGAGAAATATTCACAGGAAGGAGTAAGATTGCCGACTTTGCTTCGTGTCAGTATTGGAGCCGAAAATGGCGAGTTAATTTCATTTATGTACATAAACGCTGTGTCTCAGGTCAATCTAACACCAATTGTAAGCCGCGAAATAGCGATTCAGAAATCCGTAGAAGCAGCTAGTTTAGTTGATCCATCTGTGGAAGATACACAACTGAGAGTATGGTTTCAAAAGGGTCAGCAAGTGCTTTGGTGGATTATCAAACTGAGGGATTTACGATCTGATGAGGCAACGATATATTTAAACGCACATACGGGAGATGTTTTTACCATTCAAAGACCCTTGAGAATTATACCTGCTAACAAATGGGGAGAAAACGTCCTCACTATACAACGCTTGCAACCTCTGTTTAAAGCGGAACGGGTGGCTGTGATTCCCGTATCCGCTCAAATAAGGGACATTATAGGCAAAGTAATCGGAGGATATAACCGAAAAACAAATCCCAGTGAATTAGATGCGATTCTACAGGAAATAAAGAACATGGTCACCACCCAAGGCATGGGGGCTCCCCCTCTCGCTCATATGGCTCCTTTACGATTGCACTTTTATGCGTCTCAGAAGCGTATCTACGAATGCCGTTATTCGCCCAGGGCGCATTACCTCTATATGAACCTGACCGAACCTGCGGGTCCGGCGAAAATCAAGCCGTCAGAGCGGCTTCTAAAGAAAAATCGGCGGATCGTCGGCTGGCTAGTCCTGAAAACGACTGAGCCGTTTGAGCGAATGGTGAAGGGAATGGTCAAGTACTGGGATTCCCGTTCATTTGGAGCGTCGTGAAAGGTTGGATAGCGAACCCAAAGGGATCCGGAAGCGATTGTCTGACTCCTGTCTCCCATTCCCGGACACTCAACGAAGCGAGATTCCGGGTTGTCAAAGTGGAGATTTTCGTGAAAATAAGGCGGATTGTGCTGATGTTATCGTTCATATTGGACGACCGCTGAAACGGAGGCGATGAGTGCCATGAAACGATGGGGATGGCTGGCATTCGTTGGCAGTATAACAGCCGGTCTCATTGTTCAAGCGATTTGGAAGGATGCCTATCTCCAAACCCCAAGCCATGTCAGGGAGAAGGTTCGCGTTGCTACCGGCAAAGCAGAGATGGGTGAATATGAAATCCGCGATCCTCGTTACGACCTCTCGCCTGACGGACGGACTGTGGCCTTTACAGACGCCAAGGGACTTTGGCTGATTGCTCTGGAAAGCGGGCAACAACAACTGCTGCGTAGCGGGTGGTATCATACTCTCCAATGGTCCCCCACAGGTGAGAAGCTAGCCCTTGTCGAGAGCGACCGTAGCCTGGTCATTATGGATGTAAAAACCCCGAGTGCCCGGCTCCACAGGCAATCGGTTCTATCGCGATACGCTCTACGCGCCTCCTATTCGCCATGTGCCCTATCCTGGTCGCCTGATGGAAAGCGAGTGGCCTGGATTCGGGAAGGCAAGTTAGTGATAAGCGACATCGAGCGTGTTGGAGAACTCGTGGTAAGTTCCGTCGAGCCTGGCGGAACAGACCAGGAAGCTGAGGCATTGGGCGGCTTCACCCCTTACGAGGTGCAATGGTCTCCGGATGGGCAGTATATTGCATTTACCGGAACGACCCTTCCGGCTCCTACAGGGAATAAACGCCGGCCATACACCTGGCGGGAACCCAAAGTAGGGGTTGTCAAGCCGGACGGATCAGGGCTGCGCTTTATCCTGTCCCGATCAAACCTGTCGGGGATCAAGAGCGTTCCGATGGAGGCTTTTCCTTACTCTCTCCGCTGGTCTCCGGATGGGAACCGGCTCGCAGTCTTCTTCAATTTCAAGGTCTGGACAGTTTCCCGAGAGGGGAGTAGCCCGCGAGCGGTCTGGACACCTCAGGCCCGTATTACAGAACTTTGCTGGAGCCCGGATGGAACGGGATTGCTGTGCATGATAGGAAGGGCACATGGGATTGCGCCGCCTCCACCTGTCTATCCGCTATATTGGCTCAGTGCCGATGGCAAGGCCCATCGTATCTTGATGGAAGAAAAAGAGCCAATTCGGGAAGTGCGCTGGCGGCGACAGGATGAAATCCTCTACTTCAGCGGGAATACTCTTTGGCTGGTGAAACTCAAGTAAGATGATTCTGTGGAAGTGAATATGACAGAGAGGCAACGATGGGTTCCCGGTTCATACTACGAAGTCTGGCCCTGCTCTCACAAATTCCTACCATGACAGTCGCCGTACCTATAGGTATGGCAGGAGATCAAGGCCAAAACCAGCGTCCACCCGTTTCCGAATGGGGCTATTATGTTTTCTACGAACGGCATTTGCAGACCTTATTAAAAACCGAAGGAGCGGAACTGATGGCGGCAGCCTCCTACAAAGCGGGACTGGCTGGCAAGATCATCGGAAAATATACCCGCAAAAGCAATCCCGTTGACTTGGATGCTCTGGCACGCAAAATGGCTGCAATGGTCAAATCGCAGCAGGCTGCGGAAGCTCCGCGGCTTGGGCACCGTGTGATCCTGCTTTTAGAATTATATGCTCCGGGCAAACGGGTCTACAGATGCGAATATTCCCCCCGGAATCATTATCTGTATATAGATTTAATTGAACCTGTAGACCCGCGTACAGTAAAGGGTTCTCAACGATATCGGCTTCGCGGAAAGAATCGCTGGGTGGCTGCCAGCGCGATACTCAAGACCGACAAACCGTTCGAGCAGATGATACGACGGATGGCGAAACAATGGGATCCTGAAATGTACGGGGAGCCGTAGAAGTATCATGAGCAACAAACCAAGCGGGGCTGAGAAACTCTCTCAGCCCCGCTTTCTTTTCAGATCACCCCGGCCAACTCCTGGAGGAGTCGCCAGTTGTGGAGGCGGTCGGCTTGGGCTTTGAGGAGATCTTCGGAGGGGCTGCCGTCTTTGCCGAAGTGCTTGGCGAAGCGGCCTTCGGTGCGTGCCCAGTGGATGAAATCGACGGGTTCGCCGGTTTTGGGGTGGCGATACCAGTCCTCCTTGATGGCCGGGTTCCCTTGGAGGCTCAGGCGCTCGCTCAGCTTTTCGCCCTTGCGCGGGTCGTGGATGAAGATAGGGTAGGCGCGTGAGTCCACGGCCAGCTTGGCCTGCTGGGCGGCCAGGTTGTCGGCGACCCCGTGTTCCGGCTGGCAGGTGGTGTAGACGACGATGACCGCCGGGCCGGGGTATTCGTTGGCGGCGATGACGGCCCTGTAAAAGTGGTTCACATGGGCCGCCGTCGTCTGGGCGACGAAGACATCCGGGTGCATCATGGCGAGCGGCCCCATCTCCTTGCGACGCTCGGATTTCCCGTGCAGGGTCTTGCCGAAGGCCGCCATTTTGGAATCCTGCCCGATGAAGGAGCTGGTGGACGCCTGGCCGCCGGTATTGGAATAGACCTGGGTGTCCAGCACCAGCACCTTGATATCCATGCCGGAGGCCAGCATCCGGGAAAGGGACTGGAACCCGATATCCAGCATCGCCCCGTCGCCCCCGATAGTCCAGATGCGTTTTTTTTGCCATCCCAACTGATCCCACCGGGCGCGGACGCCCATGGCGTCCGCCGCCACATTCTCGAAGAGCGAATTCGTCCAGGGAACCATGAAGGGATTATACGGGTAGGTGGAACTATAGACCGTGTTGCAGCCGGTGGCCGCCACGATGCCGATATTCTCCGCCCCGTGGACAAAGCCGGTAGCGGCCAGAACCATCCGGATGGCGGTCGCCTCCCCGCAGCCCATGCAGGAGCCTGCGCCCCCCACAAAAAGGATCGAGCGGTGGGCCAGCATCATATCGGAGAGTACCTTCTCCTGGATATACTGAGAAGGGGTCTCCGGCAGCTTCTTGTAAAAGTTGAACGTCTTCCGGTAGAGAGGAAGATTTTCCGAGTCTTTTTGAATCATCGCGAGGGCGTCGTGGTCGCCGCAGGCGGAGACGCATTCCGCGCAGCCCTTGCATTTGGTCGGGTCCACGAAGATGCCGAACAGTCCGCCTTTTTCGCCGCGCTTGCGGGGCACTTCGTAATATTTGCTGGTGCGGGTGAAGTGGCTCCGGTATCGCTCGCGCTGGCCGGGATCTTCGATGGCGGCCAGTTCGGCTTCCAGCGCATCCTCTTCGATCACCGTTCCCAGGATGGCCGTATCAGGGCACTGGGTCACGCACTCCATGCACCCGACGCACTTTTCGGCATCGAACAGCGGGATATCCGGGGCGATATAGCTGAAATCGCGCAGGATGCCGGTCCCGGCGGGCATGAGGCTGCGTGCGGTCAGAATGTCCGCCGGCAGGATTTTCTCGGCGGTTCCGTCGTTATAGGCCCCGATCACCCGGTCCGTAAAATCCGCCGCATCTAAAACATCTTCCGGCCACTCCGGGGCTTCGACTTTATCTTCAATTATCATGGTTACCTCTACTTTATGGACGGCGCAGCCGCCTCCGGCGAAAGCGCCTCGATGACGGTCCTGGGCACCTCGAAGACCTCGTGGAAGCCGCGCCTGACGGCCTGGAGGTTGTCCCGGACGACCTGCTCGCCGCGCTTGCCGAAATACTTGCGGAGCGATTTCTCCACCCCGGCGAAGATGTCCTCATCGGTCAGGCCCATCTCGCGCTGGAAGGGCGTGTTTTTCAGGAAGATGCCAAGCAGCACGATGCCCTGCATTCTCTGCATCAGGTCGGCGCGGCTGGAGACCTCGCGGGCGATCTTGACGGTATCCAGGGCGAGAACTCGGATATGCCGGTCTCGGATGATCTGCTGCCCCCGGGCCGGGATCGCCTGCCAGACGGCCTCCGGCGAAGTCTGCGGGGATTGGATAAAGACCGTGCCCTCCGGGGCGATCCCGGCCAGCGGGTTCCCCATATTGAAAGCGTTCACATCGTTCAGGGCGATGAACTCCACATGCTCCAGCTCGCAGTGGGTGCGGATCGCATCGCGGGCGATGGTCAGGTAGTAGGTGGTGGGCAGGCCCTTCTTCTCGGAGCCGTATTTCGGGTATGCCTGCACATTCATCCCGAAAAGCTCCCCGGCGATGGTGGCGATGATCTTGTTGG
This sequence comes from Armatimonadota bacterium, assembly GCA_020846535.1. Lineage (GTDB taxonomy): Bacteria > Armatimonadota > JADLDR01 > JADLDR01 > JADLDR01 > JADLDR01. Next base: position 6,506 of record JADLDR010000088.1, read on the forward strand.
TCGTCACCGACCCGTAGCCCCCGACCGAATGGCCCCGCATCGAAAAAGCCCCTGCGGGCCGGACATCGGGATCGATCCTGCGGTCCAGGGCCAGGGAGTGCTGGATGCCCAGGCAGAAATAGCGCGGCCCGCTTTCCGCCTGCATCCGCTCCACCGCCGCGATGAAGTCTCCGGCCCGGATGTCCCGGCTGCCCAGACCGGCGGACCCGGAGAAGATAGACGGAACCCGGTCGATCTTCGGATACCCTTCCGTGCCGGTCAGAGCGTCCGCAAAGGCGGCCTTGATCTCCGCGGTCAGAGGGTTCGACTGCGCCAGAGGGTTATCCATCCGCTCGATCACCGCAAACGCTTTGACACCCTTGAGCGCCTCCACGATCAGAGCGCCGGGGAAGGGCCGGAAGGAAGTGATGTGCGCTACCCCGGCGCGGATGCCCGCCCTGTCGCGCAGGTAGTCGACTGTGGCTGCCGCCGTCTCGCACAAAGACCCCATGCCGACCAGGGCGTATTCCGCGTCCTCCATCCGGTAGGAGTCCACCATCCGGTAGCGCCTGCCGGTCAGGGCGTGAAATTCCTCCATTGCCTCCCGCAAGAGATCTGGGACCCTATCGTAGTAAGCGCGCTGGGCGATCTTGCCCTTCATATAGCTGTCCTGGTTCTGCACCACGCCGCTCATCACCGGATGGTACGGATCCATCAGGTTCTTCAGCTTCCGGTTGGGGTCTCCGACGAACCGCTTCATCATCTCTTTTTCGGGCAGGAGGACATTTTCGATAGTATGGGTGGTGAGAAAGCCGTCCTGCACGTTCAGGAAGGGCGTCTCCGAATCCTCCGCCGCGCGGCGGGCGATGAGGGCCAGATCCCCCGTCTCCTGCGCCGTCCTCCCGAAGAGAATGCCCCAGCCGCAGTCGGCCACGGCCATCACATCGTCATGCCCGGCATGAACGTTCAGGGAGTGGGAGGTCAGCGCCCGCGCCCCGATATGAAAGACCACCGGCAGCCGCTTTCCGGAGATGGTGTAAAGCACCTCCTTCATCAGCACAAGCCCCTGTCCGGAGGTGAAGTTGGACACCCGGCCACCGGCCAGAGCGAACCCCTCGCAGGTCGTCGCCGCGCTGTGTTCCGATTCCAGTTCCACGAAACTGAGCGGTTCCCCCCAGAGGTTGATCTGGCCGTTCGCCACCGTCAACTGATATCCTTCCCCCATCCGGCTCGACGAGGTGATGGGATAGGCGCACCCGCCCTGGGTGATGTGCGATTCCACCCACACCACCGTATCCGACCCGTCCGCCGTCGTCGGAACGCCCGGATAGGGAAATCCGGTTTCCGTCTCTTCTGCCATGGTGAAGCCTCCGCAAATCAAGCGCCTCAGCCGGCGCATCGCTTCTGATCGAGAATTTAGAAATATATTAATTGAAAAATTTCTATATTGAGTTTAGCATATTCAAAGAGGGAGCGTCAAGTTCGCCCCAGCCGGGGGGCCGCCTTCAGAATCACCTCTTCCCATTTCCCGATAGGAAATCCGGTTTCCTCCAAAACCGCCCAGCATGGAGGAAAACGCCCGGAGTTGCAGAATCATTGCCCCCATGAAGAACACTCTGACACTCGACAGCGCCGCACTCGGCGACTTGAACCTCTCTTTAAGCCGGGAATGGCTGGTAACGAACGGTATCGGCGGGTACGCCTCCTCAACCATTGCAGGCTGCAACACGCGCCGATATCACGGGCTGCTGGTGGCCGCGCTTCACCCGCCCCTGAGAAGAACCGTGCTGCTCGCCAAAGTGGAGGAATCCGTCTTGGGGCCGGAGGGGACGCTTCTGCTCGGCACCAACGAATACGCGGAAGGCGTCATATATCCCGAAGGTTATAAGCTGCTGGAAGGCTTCTCCCTGGAGAGGACGCTGCCTGTTTTCATCTACCGGGCCGGAGGCGGGCAGCTTGTCAAGCGCGTCTGGATGGCCTGCGGGCAGAACACTACCTATATCTCATACACTCTTGACGGCGAGGCGGCCCCGGTCCGCCTGCGCCTGACACTTCTCTGCAATCACCGCGACTTCCACGGGGACACGCGCGGCCACCTGGATTGGCGATTCGGCATCGAGCAGCAGGAAAGTGGGATCGCCATTCGAGCTTATGAGGGCGCTCATCCCTGGTGGGCCGGCACAGATGCCGGGTGGTCGTTCAGTGCGGCCCCGGCCTGGTACTGGAGCTTCCTCTACCGGACAGAACGGGAGCGCGGCCTGCACCCGCATGAGGACTGCTTCTCGCCCGGCTGCTTCGAGGGGGATCTGCTGCCGGGCCGGACCGTTACGCTGATCGCTTCCACCGGGGATCAGGCCGCATTGATGCTCCCTGAAGAATCGCTCGCTCAGGAGCGGGAACGTCAGTCATCTCTGATTGAGGGCGGTTCCTTTGTGAAGCAGCGGCTTTCCCTGGCTGCCGACCAGTTCATCGTTTCGCGTCCGGTGAAGGAGGAAGCGGGCTGCACCGTCATTGCAGGCTATCACTGGTTCGGAGACTGGGGCCGGGACACGATGATCAGCCTGCCCGATCTTTTAATAAGGCAGGGGAGGCAGGCGGAAGCCCGGAGCGTCCTTCTGACCTTCGCCCGCTATATCGACCGGGGAATGCTGCCCAACCGCTTCCCCGATTCCGGAGAGACGCCCGAATACAACACCGTGGACGCCACCCTCTGGTATTTCGAGGCTATTCGCGCCTATCTGTTCGCGTTTCCTGATGACGCTTCCCTGCTGCCCAGGCTCTATGACCGCCTGGCCGATATCATCGACTGGCATTGGAAAGGAACGCGCTACCACATCCGGGCGGACAGCGAGGACGGCCTCTTGTTTGCTGGGGAGCCGGGCGTTCAACTGACCTGGATGGATGCCCGCGTGGGCGACTGGGTGGTGACCCCCCGGATCGGCAAGCCGGTGGAGATCAATGCCCTCTGGTATAACGCCCTGCGCTGCATGGAGCGGTGGGCGCAGGAATCGGGCCGGGACGCCGCCCCCTATCGCGAATGGGCAGAAAAGGTCCGGCTCCATTTCGCCCGTAAATTCTGGCATGAAGCGGACGGTTACTTTTTTGACGTGGCCGAAGGCCCCCTGGGAAACGACGCATCCCTGCGCCCCAACCAGATTTTCGCCCTGAGCCTTCACTTCTGCGGCGATTTATTGTTTCCCCGGCAGGCCGCTTCCGTTCTTGCCGCCGTTCGCGAGAGCCTCCTTACCCCTTACGGCCTCAGAACGCTCTCACCGGGGGACCCGAACTACGCTCCCCGGTGCGCCGGCTCGGTATGGGAGCGCGACGGCGCTTATCACCAGGGCACCGTCTGGCCCTGGCTGTTAGGGGGATACGCCGATGCCGTCCTGCGCTGGGACCCGGAAAGCTGGGAGGCGGAACGAAAGCGGCTTCTGTCCGGCCTGGAAGCCCATCTTACTGAGGCCGGTGTGGGAAGCGTCTCCGAAATCTTCGATGGGGAGCCGCCCCACACGCCGAGAGGCTGCATCGCTCAGGCATGGAGCGTCGGGGCGTGGCTGCGGGTGATCCACTTGACACCTTCCTCCGCTCCTGGTAGAATACAAGCTGAAGAATAACCTGCAAGGAGAACCCCTGTGACCCGTGAGGACGCTTATCAACTCCTGACCGAATATACGAAAAGCCCCAACCTCATCAAGCATGCCCTGGCGGTGGAGGCGGCCATGCGCTTCTACGCGCGGAAATTCGGGGGCGACGAGGAAACATGGGGCATCACCGGCCTGCTGCACGATTTCGATTACGAACAGTGGCCCGACCTGAAAGACCATCCCTTCAAAGGGGCGGAGATCCTCCGGGAGCGCGGCTATCCGGAGGAAATAATCCGGGGCGTACTGGCCCATGCCGACCATTCGGGCGTGCAGCGCGATTCCATGATGGAAAAGGCCATCTTCGCAGTGGACGAGCTGACCGGTTTCATCATCGCGGTAGCCCTGGTGCGCCCCGGCAAATCGCTGGACGATGTGGACGCCCGGGCCATCAAAAAGAAGATGAAGGACAAAGCCTTCGCCCGCGCCGTCAGCCGGGAAGACCTCATCCGCGGCGCTGAAGAACTCGGCCTGCCTGTGGATGTGCATTTCGACAATGTGGTAGCAGCCATGAAAAGCGTAGACGGCCTGGTGGGATAACCCAGGCGGAGGAGCGATGGCGGAAAAACTCAATCCCAATTACTACTGGATCAGCGAATCGAATCTGATGGAGCGGCATTTCGAGAGCGTGGAGGCGTATCAGGCGTTTTACGAGAGCCGTCCCAGAGACCCCCGGGTGATCGACCGGATATGGACGGGGCCGAAGGGGAAAATTCCCTCGGAATACCGGGAGAACGGTTCCGTGGATCACGAGGTATAGCGATTTTCAGGTCGGTATAACGGTGGAACGAACTTGATTTTTCGGCGTGATCGCACTATAATTTGTACAGTTAAGTTCAAATCCATCACTTCGCTATCGGCATGGTCAGGTTTGGCCGTGACCGGGAAGGAGATACCATCATGTCCGACCGTGATGCCCGGAGCGAGCAGCCGACTGTCTCACGGCGCAATTTCCTGGGGATCGCTGCCGCCTCCGGGCTGGCCCTGATCGGTTCCCTGCGCCCTGCATCCACCTGGGCGCAGGATAGAGAGGGCGATCAGCCCGCTCCGACCGTTCTTACCCCCATGGCGATGCCGGAACGCATCCTCAAGCTGGAAGGCATCTCCGAGACGACCGTGCGCGAGCACTGGAAACTCTACGAGGGTTATGTCAAAAAAGCTAACGAGATATTGACCAAACTGCAAACCGCCGACCGATCCAAGGCGAACCAGACCTACAGCGACCTTCGCGAACTCAAGGTGGAATACACCTTCGCCCTGGGCGGCGCACGAAACCACGAGATCTATTTCGCCCACCTGGGAGGCAAGGGCGGGCCTGCCACCGGAAGGGCAGTCAGCCTCATCCGGCGCGATTTCGGCTCCTTCGAGAACTGGGCAGCCGACCTGAAGGCCACCGGCATCGCGGCCCGCGGCTGGGTCTGGCTGGCCTACGACCACAACACAAAGCGCCTTTTCAACTATATTGGCGACGCCCAGAACACCTACCCCGTCTGGGACGCCTCTCCCATTCTGGCCCTCGACACCTACGAACACGCTTACTGGCTCGACTACCAGACCCGCCGAGGCGACTACATCGACGCCTTCTTCAAAAACCTCGACTGGAAGGTCGTCAACGACCGCCTGGCAAGAGCGATGCGGCGGTAGCGGACAGGAGCCTTCGAGCAAAGCAGGGGCGGATAGCTTATCCGCCCTTTTTTGGTCGATATAGCATCCTCACGCCGTGCCGGAGGCTGTGCTTCACGTCTCCTGCAATGCCGCCCGCTTGATCCGTATCGATGAACGAGCGATACTGAAACGATACGCTTGAGGATATGGACCGAAAACGCCGAAGGCAGGCGGAATTTTTAGTATACCGCCTTATACCGTGGACTGCGATTACCGAGATAGGCGTTATCAACCGCGTAATGAACGGTAAAGTCAGGGAATATCTCAGTCAGGCCGAGTATGTTTCCCCGGTCAGTATACGCCGGGATTGGTATTATTGAGGGTATGACCATGATAGAGCGAAAAAGCGGAAACATGATGGATTCGGGAGCGGAAGCTCTGGTCAACACGGTCAACTGCGTGGGCGTTATGGGGAAAGGCGTCGCGCTTCAAATGAAGCAAGCGTTTCCGGATAACTTCACACAATATGAGCGGGCCTGCCGAGCCGGTGATATGCAGCCAGGGCGAGTCCTATCCATCCCTACCGCCCTGGATCGCCCCCGATATATCCTCAACTTCCCCACCAAGCGCCATTGGCGGGAGAAGTCCCGCCTGGAGGACATTGATTCGGGCCTGCAATCGCTTGTCCAGGAGGTTATGCGTCTTGGGATTCGCACCATCGCCATCCCGCCTCTCGGTTGCGGCAACGAGGGGCTGGATTGGGCCGATGTGGCTCCGCGCATCGAAAAAGCCTTTGCCGATCTTCCTTCTGTCCGCGTCATGGTTTATGAACCTATGGGGTCGCCCGCTTCAGCGGCAATGTCGGTCGCCACGGATCGGCCTAAAATGACTCGCGCTCGCGCGCTGGTGGTCAGCCTGATCGATAGCTACCGCATTCCGGGATATCGGCTGACGTTGCTTGAGATCCAAAAGCTGGCTTATTTTCTACAGGTAGCCGGGGAACCCTTGAGGCTGCAATATGTGAAGCACAAATACGGCCCTTACGCGGAAAATCTCCATCACGCCTTGTAGCATATGGAGGGGCATTACATTCGGGGCTACGGCGACCGGAGCCGTCAAGCGGAAATTCGACCCATGCCAGGAGCGGTCGAGGAAGCCGAGAAATATCTGGAAGGTTACCCCGAAGCTCAAAGCCATCTGGCCCGCGTTCGCCGGCTGATTGAGGGTTTCGAGACCCCTTACGGCATGGAGCTATTGTCGAGCGTCCGCTGGGTGGCTCTGGAGGAACCGAGAATCGCATTCGACCCGGAAGCAGCCGTCCGGGAGGTGCATTCATGGAGCCACAGAAAACGCGAGCGATTCCGGCCCGATCACATCCGGAAAGCCTGGCAGCGATTGAACGATGAGGGATGGCTGGCTATGCAATAGCTCAAACCTTTATCCCTCTTGTGCGCCCATTATAAACCTGCTATAATGAGCAGGATACTGCCATGATGCAGGGGGATCATGATGGGTACGCTGTTGCCGGAATTTCATGAATCCGAAGTATATCGGCTTCGGAGCCGTAAGAACCTGACCGCCTTTGTAGTTGTCCTCGTATCGCGGGGGCTGCCTCTCTGCCTGTCCTCCGGGCGTCGTATTCTCATCCCGCACAGGCGGCTTGGAAAATAGCCGTCGGAGCCGCGGTTGTCCTGCTGCTTGCGGGCATCGGCAGCTTCATTCCGCTCAGGAACCGCCTATTTTACGCATGGTGCGATATGGCCCTTCGGGTAGAGGACGATTGCCTGGTAGTCCTCTCCCGCAAGAAAGCAAGGCGTATTCCCTGGGAGCGGATTGCCGAAGTGGCCCTGGCAAAAACTCCCGCAGGCACGATAGATAGCCTGGTATTTTAAATATATATATATCATATCATCTTAACCGAGCTTTTACGTGCAAATTTCTATCCGCCCGTTCTCTGTCTCGCAGGTTTTTAAGACATGGACAGGATCGCAACAGCCGTTCGGAGCAAACTGCATGAAAGTGACCGGTTCCGGATCCGTCGCATGAAATATGCCTGGGACTCTCCTCCCAGCAGATCGTCGCCCGGCTTCAGAGGCCAATCCTGCCAGATATGAGCCCGGAGTCGGAGGGTTTCGATTTCCTGCGCCGGCTGGCAGCAGAGCCGGATCCCCCGGGGCGTTGTCCGGAGAAAAAGATCGCACGGAAAGCTCATCTGCTGATTGAACGGCATACCCGGATAGCGGCCTCCGCTTATCCACGCGATCTGTATCCGCCGCCCGTCGGGCGCATCGCTCCAGGTCCGGGCTGCATAGAAATTGGCTCCGGCGTTGGCGTGGATTGCTTCGCTTTCGGCCCGTAAGGCTGTCCCATCGAAGCTCCCGATCAAATAGGAGCCGTTCCCGCCTTAGAAGATCCACCGCGCATTCTCCACGTCCCCGTCTTCCGGCAGTTCGAAGAGATCCGGGCATTCCCCGGCACCGGGAAAGGTAATTTCCATCAGATAAGCCCAGGTCTTCATATCCGGAGAGGCCAGCAGCGCAAACTTATGGCTGTCCAGATAGAGAGCCATCGCCCATCGGCCCGTGGGCGCGTGCCACAGAATTCGCGGGTCCCGGCTGTGCCCTGCGATGTGGCCCAGCACCGGATTGTCGGCGTACTTTGCCCAGGTGCGCCTCCGGTCGTTGCTGTAGGCCAGACACTGAACCGTCGCTTTTTCCGGGCGCGAGATCGAATCCCCGGCGGTGTAAGCAGCCGGTTGGAGGAAACGCGCAGTTCTGTAGCCGTTCTGGCCGACCCGTAGGGGCGATCCTTGGGTTCGCCCTGCCCTGGACCAAGCCCTTTTTCAGGGCGAACACAAGGATCGCCCCTACGGTCTGCCCCAGGGAAAAGTGCCCTTTTACTCCAACCGACTGCTTAGCAGAGCGCCAGGGCAGGGTCGGCCCCGGCCTGGAACCCGGCGCTGTTTTGCCAGTCCACCGCGCCGCTGCCCGACCAGATCCGACCCATCTCGTCCGGTTCGAGAGCGTACTCGATCTGCTCCCGGTGGGCCATATCCGGGCTGACGGCATGACCCCAGGTATTCGGCCCCCCATTCCAGCCCCAGCGGGTTATGCTGGAAGAGCAGGTGGTATTCGCCCTGAAAGTAGACCAGTCCGTTCGGGTCGTTCAACCAGTTTTGTCGGGCAGTGAAGTGAAACTGGGGGTGCAATTCTTCCCGGTAGAGATCGCTGAAGAACAGCGATGCCTCCATGCCTCGGATGTCTGAGTACGGGCAGGAATATGTTGCCCCAAAGAGGCCATGTGAAGCTAAGCCTTTTTCAGATGCCATCAAGGACAGGCCGCTGGTATTGATCCGTCTTCGTTGCCGTGATGACCTTGCATTTCGGGGCTGATCCCGGTTTGTCCTGCCGCCAGAATTGGGTCGCAAAGCCTTTTCAGCAGGAGGAATCAATGCCTTGAAAGAATAGTAAGGCCGGACGGACGACTGCGGTGGGATTTCTATTCCCAGCCTGCGGTTCCCGTACGAGCGATCGTGACACATTTCAAGGAGGCGCAGATGACCGGCAACACCGCTAAAGATATCCCCTGGTCCGATGTAATCGTTATCGAGGGGGACGAACCCATTGTGTCCTATCGAACGGCGATGGCAGTCTATGAGGAATCCCTTACCAGAAGCCGCTTCGTCGGGAGAGGCTGGAACGGATCGGGATTCGTGAACCATTACGATGGCCGCATCGATCCCGGGCCGGAGCCGGCGCCTCAGGCGTTCTGGCTGGAGATGGACGGGCAGTTGCTCGCCGCCGACTGGGAGTGGGGCGGTGTCGAGGTACGAGAGAATGACCAGCCGATTCCGGCGATGCCCGGGCCGTTCGACCGGCATGTGGTCATCACCCTCAGCCATCGCGTCCGCCCGGTGACGGTGCGCGTTCATACCGGCCTGGACGGGACGCCTATCCTCACCCGATGGATCGAGATCATCAACATGGGATCGCAGACGGCTTCGATTGGGGCCGCGTTCTCCTGGAGCGGGGTGCTGCAAAAAGCGCCGCGCTGGCGCGAGCATATGTCTTCCGGCCAGTCGCTCTATTCTCTCGGCTACATGCATTCCGCGCACTGGGGCAACGAGGGAGACTTTCGCTGGGCGGACATCCCCAATGCGCGCTACTGCGTAGACGGTCGCTTCCGCCGCGACCGGTATCACCATCCTATGTTTATCGTGCGGAACAATGCGACAGGAGAACACTTTATCGGGCAACTCGCTTGGTCCGGCGGCTACAGCCTGGAATTCGATCTCAATGCCCCTCCCGGGACATCAGACGCTCCGGCATCCCTGCGCTTCCGGGCGGGCCTGGACGGGCCGCCGCCTCAGAGAACGCTGGCCCCGGGAGAGGCAGTCTCAGCGCCCGAGATGCACCTAGGTGTGGTCTTTGGAGGCCTGGACGCGGCCATTCAGAGCATGCACGCCCACGTGCGCCGCAGCGTTCTCATGCCGCAGCCGCGCGGGCGCGGAGGCTGGGTGGAGTCCGCAATCGGCCCTGAGATCGAGATCACCGCTGAGGAAGTCTGCCACGCTATCGACGCCGCCGCAGAGTTCGGAGCCGAGGTCTTTTTCGTGGACGCGGGCTGGTACACTCCACCAAAAGGGGATTGGGGGAGTACGGTCGGAGACTGGAAGGTGGACCGCAAGCGTTTCCCCGACGGCCTGGAGCCTTGCCGGATACATGCCCATGAGAAGGGGATACTGTGGGGACTCTGGATGGATGCCGAGCGCCTGGGCCATCAAAGCCGGATCGCTCGGGAGCGTCCCGATTGGATCCTGCGCGGCTACGACGGCGAGCCGCTGGGCGGCATGATCGACCTGACCAACCCGGAAGCGGCCCGGTGGATGGAAGAACAGATCGCGTTGGTGATCACCGAATACGAGCTGGAGTTCTTCCGCCTCGATTATAATACCCACGGATACGGTCGCCTCTGCCGCGACGGCTTCACCGAGAATCACTTCTGGAGATATTATGAGGCCCAGTATGCCGTGTACGACCGCCTTCGGGCACGGTTCCCGCACGTTATCTTCGAGAACTGCGCTGGCGGCGGCGGGCGCACCGACCTGGGTATGGTGCGCCGCTTCAGCCATACCTGGGTCACGGACTGGCAGATCGCCCCGCGCTCCTTTATGATCACCAATGGGATGACGATGGCGCTGCCGCCGGAGCATGTGGACCGCCTCCTAGGGGGCCAGAGCGGTCACACCGCCGCCGATCTGGACTTCCAGGCGCGCCTGCTTCTCTTCGTACGCCCGACTATCTGCTTCACCTACCCGCTGGGGGCCTTACCCAACCGGCTGCTCATGGATCGCCTTCGCCACTTCGTCGGGGTCTATAAGGAGTTCATCCGCCCGTTCATGGCTACCGGGCGCATTTATCACCATACACCGGTCGTGGCCGGCCCCGAACCGCAGGGATGGGGCGTGCTGGAGATGGCAGCCCGCGACGCAAAACGCGGCGTCTGCGGGCTTTTCCAGCTTTCTTCCCCTCAGCAGAGCGAATACCAGATCTGTCTGCGCGGACTGGATGAATCCCTCCGATACCGCGTGACCTCCGATAACTCGGGCCGGTCGTGGGAGATGGAGGGATGGATCCTCATGCGGCAGGGCGTTACCGTGCGCCTGGAAGGGGCGTTGACCTCCGAATTGCTGCTGTTCGAAGCGGTCTGATCCCCTCGCGCCCCGGCATTCAGGGCCGCGGCGATGATATGCATCAAGTGGATCCGCCAGATGGTCAAATCACCTGGCGGGCCGCCAATAGGAGAAAAGAGGTAATGCATATACCGGCAGCGATGAATATGCCGGCAGAGGCGGCCAGCCCGACGCGGCTTCGTCGGGCTAAGCCCGTCATCTCTGTCTTAACGATCCTCCTGGCCCTAGCCGGGCTGACGGCAGGCGGTTCGGCCGATGTGGTCACCCTTGCGATGGAGGAGCGTTCCCCCGCCTTTCTTTCGGTTCCCATGGCCGCTGCGCCGGTTATCGACGGCAGGCTGGACGACCCGGCCTGGCGCAGCGCGGCCTCTTTCGTTTCCCTCCTGGATCAGACAGACCCGAAGAAGTCTTTTTCCTACCCGGACAACCGCCCCTTCATCTGCCACGACGGGAAAAACCTCTATATAGGCTTCGAGACGCTCTTCCCCACGGGGGCCATTCCTGTTCCCGGGCAGAAGCGCGGCGCTGCCGAACCGGATGTCTGGGCGGACGACTCCTTCGAACTCTGGATGGATGTCGAGGGAAGGCTTTACCGCTTCGCCGGGAACGCTGCCGGCGGTTACTGCGAGAGCCTGGACAGCGGCAGCGAGTTCAACGGGCGATGGACCTATGCCGCCCGGCTCGAAACCCGCATCGACAACCGCATCCACTGGCAGGGTGAGATCCGGATTCCCTTCGAAACCATCGGCATGAGCGACCCGACCGGGCGCGATCTGCGCGTCAACTTCTGCCGCACCTGGCGTTGCCTCGACGCCATCGGGATTACTTCGCTTCAGGCAGCCACCCAGAATTACGGCGACCGCGCGCGTTTCGCGACTCTCCGCCTTTCCGACCGGGCGGAAGGCGCGATGTTCGCCGGCAGCATCGATCCCTCCTATGGAGATTTCCGGCAGCGGGTGACATTCCACAGCGCCCGGGGCGGAGAGTTCTCCTATACCCTCAAGGCCCTGAACGCCTCCGGCGACGCCTCTGTGATGGTGGCGAAGAAGATCACCCTCCAGCCCGCAGGCCGCGCCGACCTGCCCATCGAAATCGCCGTCCGCCAGGCTTCCGCCCAGGGGTTGCTGTTTGAGGTCGAGGGGCCGGGCGGCGAGCTGCTGGCGCGCCAGCTTGTTCCATTCCGGCTGAGTGAAGATTACCTGGAAGCCACGCCTGTTTTCGGCCAGGGGCGCGTGCTGCTCAAGCCGCGCTACACCATGCTGAAGGGAAGGGATCCTTCCGCCGCGCCCCGGGTTCGCCTTCTGGGGCCGGAGGGCCGGGTGATCCGGCAGATACCGGTCCGCTCGGATTCTCCGCAGAGCCTTCCCTTCGACCGCCGCAGCCCAGCGGGCAACTATACCGCCGATCTGGTTTCTGGCGAGGGCAAAGGGGTGAAGGTTCACACCGCCAAAAAACTCCGCTATACCGGGCGTGCCGCATGGGAGAGCCTGCCCGCGCCGGAGACGGTTCCCCCGCCTTTTGAACCCCTGAAGGCGAGCAGGCGCGGGCAGCGGATCGAGGCTACAGTCTGGGGCAGGCGCTACGGCTTCGACGCCTCGCTGCTGCCGGCGTCCGTGCGGACGCAGGGCCGTGAGCTCCTCGCCGCTCCCGCGCGGCTCCTGATCGGCGGCGCTCCTACGGCTCCCGAGCGCCTTACGGTCGGCAAACAGTCCCCCGCTCGCCTGGGGCTTTCCTCCGAGAGGGAGACGGGCCGGTACGAACTCCGCCAGGATGCCTGGGTGGAATATGACGGCGTATTCTACAACCGGGTTCGGCTCCGGGCGAAGCGCGACCTGGGCGTTGTCCGCCTCTCCCTGCCCTTGCCCGCAGGCCGGGTGAAGTTTCTTCATGCCACGGCCTCCGGGTTCGGCGGGGGAGGGCGGCAGAATCTCTGGCTCGACAGGGATCAGGCGCTCCCGTTCTACCCCTCGGTCTGGGTGGGCGACCAGGAAGGCGGCCTTGCCTGGTTCACTGAGTCCTCGTCCGCCTGGCGCACCCGCGATCCGCACCCGATCAAGATTCTTCGCACCGGAAAAACGACACGCCTGGAGATCACTTTCGCCGACAGGCTTTCCGCCGGCTCCAGGCTCGACGTCGAGTTCGGGCTTCTGGCAACGCCGGCACGCCCTCTACCCGCCAACTACCCGCTCAATCTCTTCGCCGATAACTATTCGGTGCATTTGAACCGGCCCGCGCCCAGCCATCCCGTCACCTACTCCGGCTGCGCCTCATGGGAAGGCGCGGGGTTCTTCGACCTGCCGGTCGGCGAGAAAAATCCAAAAGTCTGGCAGTGGCTTCAGGATCACTTCCGGCACTTCGAGAAGAACCGCGCCATCTTCACTCCCTATACCGCCGCGATGCTGATCCCGGAGGAGTACGAAGAGGCCGCCAGCCGGATCGCCGAGTGGCAGGTCGCGCCGGCCAACCACCTCGCCTACGCGCGCGACGACAGGAAATTTACCTGGTATTTCACCTGCCCCGCCTCCGATGCCGGTAAGTTCTTCGCCTGGAAATTCGACCGACTTCTGGATAAGATTCCTCTCCGCGGCATCTACCTCGATTTCGGCCCTGCCTATCGTTGCAGCAACTCTCTGCACGGATGCCACGACCGTCATCCTCTCCTGGCGCAACGCCGCCTCTACCAGCGATTGGCCGCGTCCTTCGCGCGCCATGGCGTCAGGGACTACGTCATCGTGGTGCATAACTCCGAGTGCGTGCAGTGGCCCACCTTTACCCATGTCACTCACTTCCTCAACGGAGAGGGCCTGCGTCAGATGAGTTCGACGGCCTTCCACAACGGCAAGGACCTGCAGGATACCTATACCCTTCTGGATTTCGCCTCGGAGCATTCCAGCCTCCCGTTCGGCATCACCTCCAGCATCTATGTGCCGACCGATCCCCTGCTGCCAGAGTTCGGGGGTGGGGCCGAGGACCAGGAGATTTACCGCTTCCGTATGACCAGGGCCGCTCTCGCCGGGGCGTTGGTACATAACACGATCCCCAGCCCCTCGCGCACGCATTACGGCTGGTACGATAAGATCGTCCGCATTTACGAGCGGTTCGGGGTGTCCGGCGCAGAGTTCCTTCCCTACTGGCGCAACCGGGCGATGGTCCGGGTCGTGAACGGCAAAGGCATCTATGTGTCCCTTTTCCGGTCTCGCGTCCGCCCGGAAGTGCTGGCTGTTGTCTCTCATATTTCGCCCGAACACCTGGACCAGAACATCGAGATCGACATCGACCCCGCTGCGCTCGGAGTTCGGGGATGGAAGCGGGCGGAGGAACTCCTCACGGCCCTCGATCCGGACTACGAGCGCCTTTACGCCGAGACGAACCGCGACCGGATGCCGATCAAGCTGGGAGATTTCGGGGTGGAAGAGGTGCGTTTGAACGATAGCCGCCTGACCATGAAGCTCAAGTTCCACAGCGTGGCCCTGGTCAAACTCACCGGCTATCGCTGAGGGATAACGGCCTAGGCTATCCGTGCGGCTACAGACACGGGATGAAGTCCTACACTACAGGAAAGGAATGACAAAATGGCCTTACAGCCGCCGGTTGCTTCCACAGAACATTTCTGGTATCGCCTTCAGCCGGAAGGTCCCTATAACGATTCGCAGAAGGATAACAGGGCGTTCGGCTATGCGGACGGGTGGATTTTCCTCTCCGAAGACAACGGACACACCTGGACGCACCGCCTCGCCTTCTCCGATGCCCGCCATATCACCTTCAGTTGCATCCTGAAAAGCGGGAACATTGTTTTCAGCACGCGCTCCAGGCTCTATATCAGCACGGACGACCTGAAGACATGCGAGCCGGTCACTGTGAAGAATGCGGACGGCACAGATTATCTCCCGCACACGCCCAAGAACCCGGACCTCCCCGGCTGGTATTTCCATACGCTTTCAGGGATCAACTCCTGGGATGTGAACGGAACCGAGATGCTGGTGTGGGGAAACTACTGCAATGTCCTCGGTGGCGCGGCCCCGGTGAATATCTACTACTCCACCGACGGCGGGCAGACGGTGAAAATCGCCTATACTTTCGGGCAGAATCCCTACACCCGCGACGACGGCTCCGAAGGGGGCGGGACGACCGGCACGCTGCTGGGCGATCCCGATAACCCGGTCTTCTGCCGCCACCTCCATATGGTGGCCTACAATCCGGCGGAGGACGCCTTCTATGCCTGCACCGGCGACGCGGACAGGCCGGAAGGCTTCGAGTGCCACTGGCTGAGAGGCACGTACGACGCCCACCAGGATGCGTGGGATTGGCAGGTGATCCTTTCGGATCACCTGAATTCGCGGTACAAGGCCGGGGGCATCAGCTTCGTTGACGGACAGCTTTACTGGATCAGCGACTCGAACGGCCCCGAGCCGTATGACCGGGGGATCTTCCGGTGCGCGCCTGCGGACCTGGCCCGCCCCGAGGCCCACACGCTGCTGTTCAACCCGCAGGTCGAATCGGGCAGCATGATCATCCAGGACAATGTGATCCTGGCCTCGCACTGCGCGCCTGCATCGCCTTTGGCTACCGGGTTCATCGTTTCGGTGGATGCAGGCCGCACGTGGGCGCAGTATGACCTCAGCGAGTTCGGGCGGCGGTCGCCCACCCGGTTTCATGAGAAGAACAGCGAAGGCTGGTTCCGGGTGGATCTGAGGGCAGGATGGATCGAACACGCAGAAGTGCTGTTCATCAAGCCGAAGGAGCCGGAAGAAGCATCTCGGGCGTCCACAACTGCTCGCGGGTGATGCCGACGCTCTCCAGGATATCCATCATGGGATGGATCCCGTCCAGTCGGCTGATGTCGTGCGCGTCGGTCGCAATGCTGATCCTGACCCCATAACCGGCGATTTCGGCCAGGTAGTGAGGATACGTTTCACGGAACGTCGGGCCGTACTGGTTTCCGATGAAGAAGGCCGAGTGGTTGGCCTCGATAGCCTTGCCGTACCGGAGCGCGGCCTCGGATAACTCGCGCACATGCCAGTCAGGAATCTGGCCCATGTCGGTCAGCCACTCCATCGGGCCGCCGGGCCGAAACTCCGCCGTCCCGAACCACCACGGGTGTACCAGTACATCCACAAGAGGGTTGGCAAGAACCTGGAGCATCAGCCGGTGCTGGAGATCGATAATGGCCTCTTTGTCCGGTTTGTCGAAATAGGACGAGTGCGGCCCGCCGATGACCATCTCGAAGCCGCCCTCCGCCCGCTGGGCCTCATCGATGGAGACTGCGCCCGTGTCCTTGTCGATCACATTGACCTCGACCCCGAAGTAGATTCGCATCGAAGTCGCGATTTCGTTCAGGTCCTGCCGGATCAGGCTGTGCTGGGGGAGGAATTCCGGGGCATTAAGATGGTCGGTGATGGCGATAGCCTCCAGCCCGAGGCCCTCGCAGCGGCGCACCAGGGCCGGAACGCTCATCGTCTCGTTGGCGCACTTCAGATACGCTGTATGAATGTGGAAGTCGTAAGGGGAAGGCATAATTCCTCCTTGGTTGAGAATGCCCGAGGCCCGAAACCGCAGGGCTACCCGAGTCGGATCGGGCGGTTCTTGCGGGCGGAACAGAGCAGGGCCGCTTCGATTTCCAGGCGCTTGAGGCCCTCCTGTCCGGGCACAGGAACCGGCTTGCCGTCGCGCACTGCGTCCACGAAGGCTTTCACCGCGGCCTGAGTGGTGGATCCCAGATCGAGCCGGTCCATGATCAGCGAGGGCAGATACAATTCGGCTGCGCGGTCCCCGGTGAAGAGGTGGACTTTACCGACGATATCGTCCATATTAGCGCGAGCCTGGCTCCCCACTACATCCACCCTGACCGCGGGGTGTCCTACGCGCTGGTAATCGGAGCTTTGCAGCGCCGCCACCGCCCCGCCGGCAAACTTGAGCATCGCCGTGCGGCTGCGGGCCGCGGAATAGACGAATTCCTCATACCATTCGGTACGCATGACCGTCGGTTCCGAGCCGGTTTCGGTGTCGAGGGCGCAGTAGACCTCCTCCACCTCGCCCAGGAGGCTGCATACGAGATCGAGAGTATGATGGAGGCAGTATCCGAAGGTGAAGGCATTGGCGCAGGCCACAGTCCCCAATCGTCCCGATTCGACCAGGTTTCGCAGGTGCAGGGCAGAGGGCGAGAACCGGTAATTATAGCCGACCATGAATTTGAGACCGGTTTCCTCGGCGGTTGCCACCATTCGCTGCGCGCCGGCGAGGGTGTCGGAAAGCAGCTTTTCGCAGTAGACGTGGCATCCCGCCTTCAGGCTTGCCACCGTCACCGCCTCGTGGTCTTTTTCGCCTGCCGCGCAGCTTACGATGTCGGGCGACATCTCCTGAAGCGCCCGGGCTAGGTCCAGGTACAGCGGGACCTGCAGCTCGTCGGCAAGACGGCGCGAGTTGCCGTCGGGGGAGCGGCCCACGATCCCCACCAGGTCGGCGTCGGTGTGCTGCCGGTAGGCCAGGGCGTGGTTGCGGCCCCATCCGCCGCCGACGACGAGAGCGCGTAAGGGTTTGGCTGTCATTACGGTTCTCCTTTCCCGGGGACAGGGCCGCCTTCACACGCCTCTTCCGAAACGGAGGGAAGGGCGGTATTGTCCTCGGCGTTCTCTTTCATTCCCTATGCTCCGCACAGTTCCTTCCCGCAAACGTCCGGCCTGGCGATACCCGTTGCGGCGGAGAAAGAGGGGAGGCGTTCCTTGGAGGAGAATTGCATGACTGTAACCCGGCAGAATAGAAGGGAGTTTCTGACGGCCATCGGGTCGACGGCAATCGCGATGGCGCTATCCGGCCACGAGCCGATAGGAGAACCGATGAATGAACAGTACAGCCGACAGCCCGGCGGCAAGACCCCGGAATCCTGCGCCGATATGCGCGGATTCAACTGCAATCCCAGCTACTGCACGACGCTCTACGAAATGTGGGATCGTTTCGACCGGAACGTCTGGACCAGGGAAATCAAGCGGGGCAAACGCTATTTCCCAAAGCTCAACTGCCTGCGTATCTGGCTGGATGTGAATCCGTATCTGCGCGACCGGAAGCGATTCGTGAGTAACCTGGACTGGGCTGCCGACCTTTGCGATAGCCTGGGCATCCGGCTGATGCCTACCCTGTTCAACCGCTGGCATGACTATACGTACGACTTTGCAGGCATCTACATCGATCAGTTCTTCGACCGGGCCTTTGACCGATTCCTCGACTATATCTGCGATGTCGTCACGCCGCTCCGCGATGATAAACGCATCTGGATGTGGGACCTGTGCAATGAGCCGCAGGCGTGGGATCCGAAGAACCCTGTGCATCAGGCAGAGATCGAATGGTTCCGCTGGACGGCTACCCGGCTGCGGGGGATCGGGACGGTCCAGCCGATCACCGTCGGGGCGATGACCGGGGAGTATGTGGCCGCGGTCGAGCTGCTCTGTGATGTCCTCTGCTTTCATCCCTATCCCGGCTGGTGGGATGAGGGCTACGCGGCAGAGTGCAACCGCGCCCTGAATCTGGCTCGCTCCAAAAACAAACCTTTGATCGCCAACGAAACATGCCAGGGATCCTTGAGCGATGAGGTTCGAGAGCGCATCATCCGCGGCTCGCTGGGGGCGCTCCGGGATCGCGGCATCGGCTGGTGCGCCTGGCAGCTCCACGGGGGCCGGATGATCAGCGCCAACCCCGGCATTACGGATACCAACGCCCAGCCCGGCGACAGAGGCTATATAGCCTTTATCGACCCCCAGGGCCGGCTTCGCCCCCATCATGAGGCGTATAACGATTATTAGAAAATATCTCCGCTCGCGCCGCCAAGTTCATTGATACAGGGCTTACGCTTATTCGCCATTGCGAGGAGCGCAAGCGACGACAATCCCTAACGTCACACAAGCAGCGGCCTGCATCGATACGGCTGCTGCTTGATCGTGTTATGCTGAAGATGGCTTTGTCGCTGCGCTCCTCGCAGCCTGCATTGACTATAGGCGGCTTGCGAAAGGCGGGAACGATTCGGCTCCTGACTTCGTTTTTAAGTTGGGGAATCGGAATTCATGAGGAGACAACGCATATATTAAGGAAGACAGTCATGAATTGCAAAGGTTTTCTTGGCGCAGGCATGAGTATAGTGGTGGGTTTCGCCCTGCTGTGGAGCGGTCGAGGAGCGGTTTCAGCAATGGAATCTGCCGGGCAGGGCGGAGAGTCAACGGTTCGCGTGCGAGCGCCAGAACTGAGCGGCCAGCCGGAGGACTGGCTGAACACGAACGGCAAGGCGCTCCATCTGCGCGGCAAGGATGGACTGCTGAATCAGCGCCGCGTGGTTCTGGTGGATTTCTGGGAATACACCTGCGTGAACTGCATCCGCACGTTCCCTTACCTGAAGGAGTGGCATAAACGCTATGCCAAAGATGGCCTGGTGATTATCGGCATCCATACCCCGGAGTTCGAGTTCGCGAAGGACAGTAAGAATGTGGCAGAGGCCGTCAGCCGCTTCGGACTGGAGTTCCCCATCCTGCTCGACAGCGATTACGCCAACTGGCAGGCGTTCGCCAACCACTACTGGCCGATGAAATATCTGATCGATGCCAGGGGCTATATCGTCTACCAGCATGCGGGCGAAGGCAATTACGGGCAGACCGAAGCTCAGATCAGGAAGCTCCTCAAACAGATCAATCCCAAAGTCCAACTGCCACCGCTCATGGAGCCGGTGCGCGGTGCGGATAAGCCGGGCGCGATCTGCTATCCCGTGACGCCGGAGATCTACGCAGGATACCAGCGCGGCCATCTGGGAAGCCCGGAAGGCTACCGGCCCGGCGAGGCGGTGATGTATAACGACTCAGGCCGCTACGAGGACAGCGCTCTCTACGCCCGCGGCTTCTGGCGAAACCTGCCGGAAAGCCTCCGCCACGCCCGCAAGACCGCCCGGCTCGAAGATTATATCGCCATCCGATACCGCGCCCTGGAGGTCAATGCGGTCATCAGGCCCGAGGGCGGGGAGCCGTTTCGGGTCTACATCCGGCAGGACGACAGGCCCGTTCCGGAGAAAGATAAAGGGGCCGATATCCGCTACGAAAACGGGCAGAGCTATATATGGGTGACCCGCTCCCGGATGTACAATCTCATCCGGAACGCCCGCTACGGCAGCCATACCCTGAAGCTGTCCTCCGTCTCGGACGGCTTCGGCCTCTATTCCTTCACCTTCACATCCTGCGAGGAGGGCGGGAAAGATTGATGCTCAGCGAGCCGAAAATCAACATCAAGCCCGATTCGATGGCTATCACTATCCGGCCCGACCGGATCTACGCCTTCGACCGGACGGGGCGGTTCGTGATCGGGTTCAAGGAGGGTCACAACTTTCGCCGCAGCCTGGACAACCGCTTCATGGAGAAATGGGGCGGTTTCTTCGACGGGATGAAGGAGCGCGAGCGCCGCTTTCTGACCGAAGAGGAGGCGCGGGGCTTTTACGAGACGCTCAGACAGGAACTTGTCGCCCTGTCCGGCGCTCTGGCTCGGGGCGAAGTCGAACTGATCGGCAAGGGCGACCGGCTGGCCTCGGAATCCCGCGCCTGGCTGGACCGGGCGCTCGCCGCCGATTGGGATGCCCTTTCGGCAGACCGGGATCGGTTCTATCGCGTCTATGCCCCGGTGGGTATCCTGCCTCCCGACCAGTATCTTTCCCTGGTCGTTCAGGCTACGCTGGGATGCTCTTATAATAAATGCACCTTCTGTGATTTCTACCGGGGGCAGAGGTTCGCCATCAAGAAGCCTGCCGAATTCCGGCAGCACCTGGCCGCCATCCGCGAGTTCTTCGGGGAGGCGGTCTATCTGCGAAAAAATATCTTCCTGGCTGATGCCAACGCCCTGGTCATTCCGCAAAACCAACTGATTCCGCTGATGCGCGAACTGCACGAAGCGTTCGCTTTCATGCCCTACGGTCTCCAGGCGGAGGAGCGGATACGCTGGCGAGATTCCCACCCGGACGGGATGGAAGGCGTTTACGCCTTCCTGGATGCCTTCAGCGGGCGCAAAAAGACGGTGGAGGACTTTGCGGCTCTGAGGGATTTGCATCTGAAGCGCGCCTATATCGGACTGGAAACCGGAGACGATGCTCTTCTGGCCTTTCTCAATAAGCCGGGAACCGCCGGGGACGCCTGCGAAGCGGTGGCTGCCCTCAAAGCGGCAGGCGTGCCTGTGGGGGTGATCGTGATGACCGGGGTAGGAGGAGACCGCTTTTCGGAAGGCCACATCCGCGAAACCGCACAAACGCTCCGGCAGATGGCCCTGGGCGATGGCGATATCCTCTATTTCTCGGAGTTCGTCGAGCATTCCGGGGGAGAATATGCGGAGAGGGCGGCGGAGTACGGCGTCAGGCCCTTGAGCCGCCCGGAGATTGCGGCCCAGCAGCAGGAAATGGTTTCCCGTCTGAACCTACCGCGCTATGGGGCCAAGGTGGCAAAGTACGATATCCGCGAGTTCGTTTATTGAGAATGCAAATGCCTGGCTGAGATATCAGGCCGCCCTTTCCAACACATCCTCCTCGAAATCCAAGCCGGGCGCAAGCTGAGACCAGAGGCGGTGAAACATGGCCTCCAGGCGGATCTGGTTTTGCTCGATGCTGTGCAGTTGGACTCCCATCGTTTCCACCGCATGAGCCAGACGCACGACCTGCTCCTGGATCGGTTCGGATTCGATAGAATGCATACCTCCCATGAAAAACCTCCGGGGAATTTCCTCTCCTGCAAGGTTCTTCCATATTCCGAACGCCTCAAGCCATCATTTATTCACAGGCCGGGCGCTGCAATCGATGTCGCGGCGGCAGCCGGAGAAGTCCCATGGGCAGAGTTCGCATCACTGAAATCACGGCCCGTTCCATCTTGACCGCACAGTCGGGGCGAGATGCCATCGGTTACGATTACACTATCAACCCCTATGCCGGATGCGCCTTCGGCTGCGAATATTGCTATGTAACCAAACTGCTTTTCGGGGAGAACGCCGAGGAACGTGCGGCCACCTGGGGTGACTGGGTGGAAGTCAAGAAAAATGCGGTGGCGCTGCTCCGGGAAAAAACGCACCTGGTGGCCGGGCGCAAAATCTTCTTCTCCAGCGCCACCGACCCCTACCAGCCCATCGAGCGCCGCCTCGGCCTGACCAGGGCGCTTCTGGAGGCGCTCTTCTACGCCTATCCGTCTTTGCTGACCATCCAGACTCGTAGCCCCTTGGTCGCCCGCGATATCGACCTCCTGCGACAGTTCGGGGACAGCGTTGAGGTCGGCATGTCCATCACCACCGAGGACGAGGCCATCCGGAAAATCTTCGAGCCGTCCGCCCCTTCCATCCCTCGCCGCCTGGAGGCTATCCGTCAGGTGAAAGAGGCGGGCATCCGCACCCATGCCACCATCGCCCCGCTGCTCCCCTGCGACCCGCAGCGATTCGCCTCTATGCTCCGCCCCTGCGTGGACGGCTACTGGCTGGACAAGCTGAACCTCTATGACAAAAAGGCGAAACTCCTCGCCCTCTACCGACAGCACGGCCTGAAACGCTTCCTGGGCGACCGCCATTATGGGGTCGTCCAGGAGGCTTTGAAGGAAGCGTTCGGGCAGTAGACGCTCATTTCAAGTTGAATATCCTGACCTCCGAAGCCAGAAAGTCCACTGTGAACGATTCGGCTCCCTGCGCGATCACCTGGCCTGTCGTCAGATCGGTGACGGTGGCCTTGCGAGGCAGGCGGAGGGTGCGCTTGCCCGCGGCCGGGCTGACCGCCAGAGTCAGGTAAGAGCCGTTGGCATATCCTGCGTTCTGCGGGCTGTCGTGGTAGAGATGCACTCCGGCCTTTTTTGCGAGATGCCGGAGAAGATGGCGGGACAGGGGAGCCGAGGCGGCATAGACCGAATGCCAGTCCGGGAAACTTTTGACGGCCACCGCCGCTTCATGGGGCGGTTCGGAACGGCGGACCAGCACGCAGGCGGCAGCATCCTCGATCACGAACTGATCGCCGTTCAGCAGGGGAAGCGGGGGAATTGCCGTCTCTTCCGAAAGCCGGACGAATTCGGCGCTGGCGGGCCCGGGCGGCTTCGGTCGGGGCGATACCCGGATGCCGGATACCTCGCTGATATGGCTGGCGCTGCCCGGGCCGCTGTCCGGAAAGTAGCCGGGCGCATAGAGCCAGACGATGCGCCGTCCCCCGTTCTTCAATTTTTACGCCATTGCCCTTCGCTGGCGGGCGTCGAGGCGGAAGGCGTTGACCACCAGCGCCAGGCGGTAGCGGCTGGTATCGATAGAGGCCAGGTCGGAGAGCAGAACAGCGTCATAGGGAGCCACAAAGGCATCTCCGCGATGAGCGGGGGATCGTCGTAATAGCCGCCATGCAGGCCGAAATGGGCCATATGGACCCCGTTTGCCAGCGAGTTCCCCATCTCGCGGCAGATCATATAAGTAACCCAAGTCGCTCCCTACCCGAATGGAGGTCTATAAGGGGTAGGGGCGCGATGCATCGCGCCCCATAGCGATCCAGATAAGGGGAAACATCCTCCGCTCCTGGGGGAGGGGTGACCTCTCTTCCCTGGCCCCTCTCCCCGAAACCCAAGGGATGCGCCGGAGCGCCTCCGGGGAGAGGGGGAGAGAGGGTGCAGTGCTTGCCCCC
>JADLDR010000089.1 GCA_020846535.1 Armatimonadota bacterium
CCATCTCCTGCCTGTCCAACTGCAAGCAGATCGGGAACGGGCTTTCGATGTATGTCCAGGACTATGACGAGACCTTTCCGCTCGTCATCGCCTGTAATGCCCCCAGTGGGGCCGGTACGACTCCCCAGTTGCTTCTGGATCCCTACATCAAGAGTAATGATGTCTGGGTATGCCCTTCCGCGTCAACCCAGGAAATACTCTACTACGATGCGGCCAAAGATCTGATGTCAGACTCTGTGCCGAGCCGCTGGTATTATCCCAAGGGCTTCAAAAAACGGCCTACGATTGGCACGAACGATAATATCATCGTCAATATCGGCTGTAACCTGACCGGCAGCGTGCGGAGGCTGGCGAGTGTTGCCGCTCCGGCCAATACCGTCGCGGCGGCTGACTCTCGGCTCCAGTCGACCTGCGGTGGTAGGCGTGTGATCTGGGCCAACACCTGCGTGCAACCATGCGGCAATATCAGCGGGATGCGAGCCAGCAACATCCGACACCAGGGCGGGGAAAACCTGATCTTCTGCGACGGGCACGCCAAATGGATGGCGGCTCCCCAGATCGCAGATCACTGCCGCGATCTGTTCGACCCGTCGGGCGCCGACCATCGCACCTATTGGGAGGCGGTGGGTGTGGCGCAGCCGGCCAACGCTTTCAATTAAGCAGGAAGTCGGAGAAAAAACCAGTAGAGGCAAATACAAGGTTTCCCCCAAAACAGGTGTTGGAAGTAACAGGTCAGTGCCAAGAGGAAGTTCTCCTCCCTGTAGGGGCGAACCTTGCGTTCGCCCTGAAACCGGCTCTCGGAAAGCCAGGGCGAACGCAAGGTTCGCCCCTACGGTTGTCGGTGGGGGGCTGCGGACGAAATCCGCACCCTTACTCCACCCACCCGCTCAGAGATCACGTCAGGGGAAAGATCCTCCGGTCCTGGGGATGGGTTGCCTCTCTCCCCGAAACCCAAGAGATGCGCCGGAGCGCCTCCTGGGAGAGGGGGATAGATAGTGCGTTGCTTGATGGATAATCTCTCCCCTTTCCCGTTTCGGGAAGGGGGCAAAGAGACATCTATACTATATCAAATATAATTTGATATAGTATAGATGTCTCTAGGGGGGTTAGGTAGCGGGACAGGCAACCTAATCTGGATACCTATCGGCAAGCACAAGGTTCTCCCCTACAAAGCGCCTGCCAAGCAAACGTCCTGAATAGAACATCGCTCACATAAGCAAAAAGGCGGCTCCATATCCGGAGCCGCCTTTTTTCATACAAGCGGAGGGCAATCCCTCAGCATCCCCCTCGCCGCCGCCGCCACCTCTTCCACGGAGATCAGGTTCATAGGGCTGTCCCTGCGGCCTTTCCATTCTTTCGGGGAGGAGGGAGGGACTTTCTGGATGACGATGTGGCCGGGGCCGTAGGGACCGGTTTTGGCGGGGTTGCCGGGGCCGACCAGATCGATCACTCTCGTTCCCACCGCGCAGGCCAGATGCATCGGGCCGGTGTCGTTGGTGATGAGGAGAGCGCAGCGTTCCAGCAGGGCGGCGAGTTCCTTGAGGGTGGTCTGCCCTGCGGCGACGATGGGGCGGGCGGACATGGTCTTTTCGACGGCCTCCACCGCCTCCCGGTCGGAGGGGCCGCCCAGCAGGAGGATATCGGCTCTATCTTCACAGGCCAGCGCGTCTGCGGCGGCGGCGAAGCGCTCGGCGGGCCACCGCTTGATGGCCCACTCCCGGCTGGAGCCGGGGAAGACGCCGACCAGAGGTCCGTCCGTCGTCCGGCCCGGCTTCAGGAACGCTTCCGCCCAGGCCCGCGCCTCCGCCCGGACGGGCATCTCCAGCCCGCCCCCGTCGCCACCCGCCCCCAGGGCCGCCGCCACGGCCAGATAGCGGTCCGCCTCATGGCGGTTTTCGACATAGGGGGTAGAGTGGGTGAGGAGCGCCTCGCAGCCTTTCCAGTCCAGCCCCGCTCGCCATCGGCAGCCGAGCCAGCGCAGGAAAAGGGCGTTGAGGAAAGTATGCTGGAAGAGGACGCCTGTATCGAAGTTCCGGCTCGCCAGGCTGCGCCGCATCTCCCACTTCTCCCGGATGGAGGCGCGGGGCAGCGCGATCAGCTCGTCCAGGTGCGGGCTGTCCTCCAGGATGGGCGCGGCTTGAACTCCCACCACCGCCGCGATGTGCGCTTCCGGAAACCTCCGGCGCAGCGCCCTCAAAGCGGGCGTGGTGAACAGCGCATCTCCCACATGCCGATAGCTCAAAATCAGGATGCGATTCGGGGTGACAGGCAATCGTCCTCCGTTCGTAAAAGGCAATCGTAAAAGCAACCGGGCAAGGCAACCGCCCCCCATTCCAGTCGCCTTCCTAATGCGGGGGGGGGGCAGATTGTGCGGCGTATAGGCAAGTCTTTGAAAGCCCCCCCTTGCATGAAGGTTGAAAACATCATCCGGCCATACGGGGCAGGGTTACCTAACCCCACGGCCCCTTTCCCGAACGGGAAGGGGGAGTGGATTGTATCGTAAAGCAATACACCATCTATTCCCCTCTCCCCGCTTCGGGGAGAGGGGCTAGGGGAGAGAGGTCACCCCTCTTCCGTGACCGGATGATGTTTTTAACCTTCATGCAAGGGGGGCTTTACAGGGCGCGCTTTCCCCCCGCCCAGCTTCCCGTGTTCCCGGAGCTGCTGCATGGCGGCGGCCATGACGTCATCGACGGTGATCCAGCGCATGCACTCATGAGTGGCGCAGACGCGCTTGTTGCGACGCTCGCGGCTGCAACAATATTCCTTCTGGATGACGGTGAACCGGTCGCCCACCGGCCCGGTCAGGCGGGGATTGGTGGGGCCGAAGAGGGCGACCACCGGCGTTCCGATGGCGACCGCCACCTGCATCGGGCCGGTGTCCCCTCCGATAAAGAGGGCGCATCGCTCCACGATGGCGGCCAGATCCTTGAGGGAGGTCTGCCCCGCGGCGACGATAGGGCGGTTTCGCATGAGCGCCGTGATGCTTTCTATAAGCGGAACGTCCCGCGGGGAGCCGAACAGCACCGACCGGACGCCCCACCGCTCCCACAAAGCGTCCCCGACCCCGGCGAAGCCCTCCGCCGTCCAGCATTTGCTCTGCCAGCTTGTGGACGGGTTGAGGGCGACCAGCGGTTCCCCCTCTCCGGCCCCGCTTTCGCTCAGGAAGCGGGCGGCGAACTCGCGGGCGGCGGGGGAGATATAAAACAGCGTATCCGTACACCGGCCTTCGGCTCCCAGGTGGCGGGCCATATCCAGATAGGTTTCCATCGCATGGCGACCGTTCCGGTCGGAGTGGACCAGCCGGTTCATGAAGAGATGGTTGTATTCGCGCGCGTCTTCGAAGCCCACCCGCACCTTCGCCCCGCTCAGCCAGGTCATCAGGCCGCTCCGCAGAAGCCCCTGGAGGTCTATGGCGATATCGAATCGCCTGGCCCGCAGATCCCGGGCGAAGCAGCGCACTTCCCTGATCAGCGGCCCGTATGATCGCTCTTTCATATCGCGCCGCCACTTCTCTTTGGGGAAGATCAGCACCTCGTCCAGCAGGGGATGCTCCAGGACGATATCCTTGGACTTTTCTTCCACCAGCCAGGCGATATAGGCGTTCGGAAAGCGCCTCCGGAGCGCCACCAGGGTCGGCAAAGCGTGAACCACATCCCCGATGGAGCTGAGCTTCACGATCAGGATGCGCTCCGCTTTCTGAATATCGAGATCAGGCATGGCTCCCTTTCGTCATTTTTCGCCGGGGCGCTCCGCCTTCCTCGCCCGCAGCACATATTGGATGACCAGCGATTCGCGAATTCTGCCGGCGAGCAGGAAATTGAGCATCTTCATGTTCAGGCCGGAATCGATGCGCCGGTGGATCGTCTCCACGGCGAACCCTCGCCCCTCGAAGAGATCCAGGATGCCGGGCAGGGTAAAAAAGCGCAGATGGGTTCTGTCCAGCACGCCCGAATCCCGATATTCCCACCGCCCTTTGATCAGCCCCCGCACCACCCGGTGAAAGCCCACATTGGGCAAGCTCGTCACGATAGCGCCGGCGGGCCGCAGGAGCGCGTGCAGCCGCGCCACCACCGACCAGGGATCGGCCAGATGCTCCAGCACATCCGCGCACACGATGCAGTCGAACGATTCCATCGCGAAAGGAAGGGTCAGACGCTCGATATCCCCCTCCAGCACCCCGTCCAGAACGGCCCGGGCCGCCTCCGCCGCCTCCGGAACTATCTCTACCCCGTACACTTCCCCGGCCCGGCCCTGCTCCTTCAGGCGCTTCCCCAGCACGCCCACCCCGCACCCCACATCCAGCACGCGCCCGCACCCCTCCGGCACGAGCGCCGCCACCTCGGGCCGAAACTGGCGATAATATTCGGTTGTGGCGTCCGTTTGAGGCATCGGCTGAAAAGCGCCCCCTTGCTCTTAAAAGCACCCTCCGGCCCTCCTTGGCAAGGGGGCGCTTAGACGGTGCGGGATCTTGGCAAGTCTCTCAAAGGCCCCCAAGGCCACTCCCCCCACCGAAGCCTGGCGGGGGATTGGGGGGGCGGTTGCTTTTGTACCCCCGGTTCCTTTCGATCCACCCCTGCACTTTCCCCATCCGTCTCCGATAAAGAATCCGCTTCCAGATATTTTTCGGCAGGGTGGCGGCGATGACCTGCAAGCGGTTTTCGATGCGCCGGATGAGCGGTTCGGGAGGCTCGCCTGCCCGGATGCGGCTGAGGTAGCTCCCGACGAGGGCGAGCTGGCGGTCCCGCGGGTGGGCGGGCCGGTAGGGGCCGTGCTTGCGCTCCAGCAGGCGTCGGTTGCTCTCCATGAGCTTCCGGGTCGCCTCCGGCGCTCTCCCGAAGGATGCGCTCCCCCGGTGGTAGATGAAGACATCCTCCGCGCAGGCCAGTCGGAAGCCTGCGCGGCTCGCTCTCAGGCAGTAGTCATCGTCCTCGTAAAAGCCCAGCCCGAATTCCTCGTCCAGAGGGCCGATGCGCTCGAAGGTCTCCCGCCTCAGGGCGGCGCAGAAGAAGCTGAGACGCTCGGTCTCGAAGCGGTCGCCCCGGCTCATTGCGGCCCATTCCATTCCGGCCTCCAGAACCTCCCCGGGGGTTTGGCCGGGAGCATGGATGCGCTGCTCGTTGCCGACCGCATTGGAGACCGGCCCGGTCAGGCCGATGGACGGGTCTTTGAACAGGGGGCCGGTCAACCCTTGTATCCATCTTTTCGTAACGCGGGTATCGCTGTTCAGCAGGATGAAGGCGTCTCCGGAGGCCCTGCGGATGCCGTCATTGTTGCCTCCAGCGAACCCCCGGTTTTGCCCGTTCAGCACGGGGATCAGGCGCGGCTCCGAGCGGGCCGCTTCGAGCAGGAAGCCCCGGGTGCCGTCGGTGGAGCCGTTGTCCACCACGACCGCCTCGAACTCCGGGCCGCCCGCCCCGAAAAGGCTCTCCAGGCAGGGCCGGGTGCAGTCCTCCAGGCCGTTGTAAGTGACGATGATGACGCTTGTTTTCATGCCGTTTCCCCGGCGACCTCGATGAGCCGATCCACCGCGGCCTCGATGGTGTAGGGGCACGGCTCCGGAGGCGGTCCGCCTCCCGCCTGCCACGCGCCGAAATGCCGGGCGATAGCCTCTGCAGCCGCCTCGGGCGAGTCCGCGGGAGAGGCCGTGTGCCCGAAGCGCCGCAGGAGGGCGTCCAGTTCCGGGTTCTGCCAGGTCAGGCCCAGAACGGGCCTGCCGGCGTGCAGGTATTCGTAAAGCTTGGAGGGAATGGTCTCCCTGGAGATCGGCTCCGTGTTCTGGATGAGGAGAAGGACATCGCTTTTCCGCATCGCCTCCAGCGCCCGGTCGCGGGGGATCCTGCCGCCATCGAATACGGTGTCCGGATAGGGAAACTCCGCGATCCGTTCGGCGGAGAGCCTGTCCATCGTGCCGTAGAACTCAAAGCGCGCCCTGCCTCTCGCCTCCGGGGCCTCCTCCAGCCACATCCGGAGGCCCTCCAGGATCGTCAGGGCATTCCGCGATCCCCCGAAGGAACCGAAATGGGCGAACCGGCAGGGTTCCCCTTTTTCGCGGGGCCAAAGGGAGGCGGGCGCGGCCCCCGGATAGATGACCCGCCCCTTTCCCGAAAGCCCCGCGCGGCGGTCGGCCCCTTCCATCGCGCCCGATGTCACGAAAATCACCCTGTCCGCGCCCTGACAGACAGTGCGCTCGATCCGGGCGAAGCGCCGCAGGGCGCGGGGGGAGCGGGACCGGTTCCCGTAGATCACCGGGTCCTGGAATTCCGCGATCCACCGGATACCGGTTCGCTGGCGGATAACGGCTGCGGCCAGATGGGCGCTGGGGGGACCGCCGGTGGAATAGATCACCTCCGGCCTCTCCTCCCTGCAAAGCGCCAGCCCCCGGCGGGCGGCTGACGGAAACCACGACCACTGGCTGTCCACCGGCAGAACCAGTTTCTCGAGAAGGTAAAAAGGATAGACAGGCAGCAGGCAGGCCGCTTTCACCAGACGGAAAGCCGCCGAACCGGGATCCAAACCCCGCCTAAGCCGGTGCCGCATCTCGAACCGAATCCCCGACGGCGCTACCGAGGCTGCGACCGCCTGCCGCGCAGCCCGGGCCGGCCCCGCGCACGGGCTGGTCAGCAGGGCCGCCTCGATCCCCTGGTCGGCCAGCCGCGGCAGCCGGTCATCGATATGCTGCGAGCAGGCCATCCCATCGATCCCCGCAAAATATGAAAGTATAAGCCAACGCGCCATGAAGATCGCAATGTCCGGGAACGGAAAGAAGAGCGGGAGGCCACTTGGGAAAGGCATCCCTAAGTCCCTCTTGCTCTTAAAAGCACCCTCCCAACCCCCCGGCTTCGGGAGGGCTTAGACGGTGCGGGATCTTGGCAAGTCTCTTCAAGTCCCCCAAGGCCACTCCCCCCACCGAAGCCTGGCGGGGGGCCGGGGGGCGGTTGCTTTTTAGCCGCTCCCCCATGCAAAACCGCATTATTATAGCCTTTCTGCCGGAACGAAGTCAAGAAGGAATTTCGGGGAGGCTGTCGAACTCTCTTCTACTTTGAAAGCACCTGTGAAAGAGGAGGACGGCAGGCAGGCATCGAATCAGTCATTAATATGCGCGTTCAGCGGAAATCAAAGGAGGCACAGCTTTAATGGAGGAGACGAAGATTTTGTTGGCCGAGAGCGAGATACCGACCCACTGGTACAATCTGGTTGCCGACCTGCCGAGGCTGCCGGAGCCGCCGCTCCATCCGGGAACCAGGCAGCCTGTCGGCCCGCAGGACCTGGCCCCCATCTTTCCGATGGCCCTGATCCGGCAGGAGGTCAGTCAGGAGCGGTGGGTCGAGATCCCCGACGAGGTGCGGGATATCTATCGGCTCTGGCGTCCCTCGCCCCTCTTCCGGGCGCGCCGGCTGGAGAAGGCCCTGGACACCCCGGCCCGGATCTACTATAAATACGAAGGTGTCAGCCCGGCGGGGAGCCACAAGCCCAACACCTCTGTGCCGCAGGCGTACTACAACAAACAGGAGGGCGTCAAGCGGATCGCCACCGAGACCGGGGCCGGCCAGTGGGGAAGCTCGCTGGCGATGGCGTGCAGCTTCTTCGGCATGGAGTGCATGGTCTATATGGTCAAGGTGAGCTTCCAGCAGAAGCCCTACCGCCGCTCTATGATGGAGCTCTGGGGCGCGAAGGTGGCGGCCAGCCCCTCCACCCTGACCGAAGCGGGACGCAAAATCCTGGAAGCCGACCCGGACTGCCCGGGAAGCCTGGGGATCGCCATCAGCGAGGCGGTGGAGGATGCCGTCAAGCGCGACGACACCAAATACTCGTTGGGCAGCGTCCTGAACCACGTACTCCTCCACCAGACGGTGATCGGGCTGGAGGCGAAGAAGCAGATGGAGAAAGCGGACGACTATCCGGACGTGGTGATCGGGTGCGTCGGCGGCGGGAGCAACTTCGCCGGCATCGCCTTCCCCTTCGCCCATGACAAGATCGCCAGAGGGCTGAATACCCGCCTCATCGCCGTGGAGCCGACCGCCTGTCCGACCCTCACCAAAGGCCAGTACCACTACGATTTCGGGGATGTGGCCCAGATGACCCCGCTCCTCAAGATGTACACCCTGGGGCATGACTTCATCCCATCCTCCATTCACGCCGGGGGGCTGCGTTATCACGCCATGGCCCCGCTGGTGAGCGCGGCCTACGACCAGGGCCTCATCGAGGCGGTCGCCACGCCGCAGAACCCCATCTTCGAGGCGGCCATGCTTTTCGCCCGCACGGAGGCCATCGTGCCCGCTCCGGAATCCTCTCACGCCATCCGGGCCGCCATCGATCAGGCCCTCCTGGCGAAAGAGGAAGGGAAATCCAAAGTCATTCTTTTCAACCTGAGCGGCCACGGCCACATGGATATGAGCGCCTACGACGCCTTCCTCTCCGGCAAAATGGAAGACTACGCCTACCCCGAAGAGGAAGTCGCCCGCTCTCTGGAGAGGCTGGAAGCGATGGGAGTGTAGGGAAAGGCAAAGCACCCTCCAACCCGAGAAAAAGCCCCCCGGCTTCGGGGGGCTGAGATCGTGCGTTCTTGTGGTACTCTCTCAGAACACCACAAGGCCACTCCCCCGCAGAAGTCTGGCCGGGGGGCGGTCGGCTCTTGAGCAAAGGCGGAGGCCGGTTGCTTTTGGTGTTATTCCCTACAGTTTTTAACGCATCCGGGAGGTGACCGATGGCAAGGAGTCTTCGGTGTCCTAAATGCAACACGCTGATGATGAAGGGGTATATGACCTTCCCCATCTGCCATAAGTGCCATGAAAATCTGGTCAAATGCCGCTACTGCCAGCACTACGACCTCCGGCTGATGGAATGCACCTCCGTCCTGCGGGACAATCCCAGCGTTCCCGATGCGGATGTGGTGATCAACTGCCAGTTTTACAGCACGGCCCGCAAGTTCGATGCCGGGGCGGCCCGGACGCACCGGCCCGCCATCGCGCTGGCCCTGGCCGCCGTTTTGATCCTGGTCGGGGCGGCGCTTGCCTGGACGGTTCTGATGAACTGGCAGAGCGCCTCCCAGGATGTGGGCGGCATCCTCTCCTACCAGGTGGCGGTTCCAGACCAGGTGGAGATGAGCCAGGGCGTCAATATCACGGTAGCGGTCTCCGCACCCCCGTTCCGCGGTTCGGATAATGTGGTCCTCCGGCTGGAGCAGGCTTCTCTGGAAAACCTCCGGTTCGCCGGATCCGTTCCCGAACCCCAGCGCACCGAATCCACCCGAAAGAACACCTATCTCCACTACGGCCCGCTGGCCCCCGGCCAGGCGATGCAGGTATCGCTTTCCTTCGCGCCCGAAAAAGCGCAGAATTATAAGCTTCGCATGGCCCTCTATGACAATACCTCCCCCTGCGGGGGCGTTCAGACCGTCTCGACAACCGTTGTGCCCTGAGCGGATGGGGGCGAATCCTGCGTTCGCCCCCATCCGGAATCCCCCTATCGAAAGGAGCAGCCCGATGAGTCAGAAAATCTACCGTGTCGGCGTGGCCGGCATGGTACACGATCATGTGTGGGGAGAGCTTCGCCACTGGAAGGATCTGCCGAACGCGCAGGTCGTGGCCGCCGCCGATCCCAACGAACCGCTCCGGGAGCAGATCCGCTCCCAGTACGGCGTCACCTCGCTTTACGCCTCCTGGCAGGAGATGATCGATAAAGAAAAGCTCGACATCATCCAGGCCGCCGCGGAAAACGGGCGGACGGCGGAGATCGTCGAGGCGGCTGCCCCGAAGGGGCTGCACGTGATCAGCGAAAAGCCCATGGCGGCCCGGCTCTCCCAGGCGAATCGGATGGTCGAGGCCGCGAAGAAAGCGGGGACGCAGCTCATGGTCAACTGGCCGACCGCCTGGAGCCCGGCCATCCAGACGATGGCCCGCCTGATCCGCGAGGGAGCCGTCGGCGACCTCTTCTATTTCAAATACCGCGCCGCCCACAACGGCCCCAAGGAGATCGGGTGCAGCGAATACTTCTGGAAGTGGCTCTATGACGAGGAGCTGAACGGGGCCGGGGCCTATATGGACTACTGCTGCTACGCGGCGGACCTCTGCGCCTACTTCATGGGCCTGCCCCGCAGCGTCTTCGGCTTCCGCGGCATCTTCGTCAAGGATTATTCCATCCCCGACGACAACGCGATGGTCGTCATGAAATACGACAAGGGCTTCGGAGTGGCCGAAGCCTGCTGGACGCAGAAGGTGGGCTATGCGATGCCCAACCCGGTCGCCTATGGAACCGAAGGGGCCGTCGCCATCGATCACGGCGCGGTCGTCCTCCACCGCCCCGGCAAGGAAGGCGAAAAGATCGATCCCGCCCCTCTCCCCGAAGGCCAGCGCAGCGGCCCCGAATACCTCGTCTCC
This sequence comes from Armatimonadota bacterium, assembly GCA_020846535.1. Classification (GTDB taxonomy): domain Bacteria; phylum Armatimonadota; class JADLDR01; order JADLDR01; family JADLDR01; genus JADLDR01. The sequence continues at coordinate 10,380 of JADLDR010000089.1, forward strand.
TGCCTGGAGGCCGGCAAGGAAGTGGAAGGCATGTGCAGCGCCCGCGTCAGCCGGGATGCCCAGGAAATCCTGGAAGCCGGCCTCCTCTCCGCCGACACTGGCAAAGCGGTGGCGATCCCGGTGGTTATGTAGTTGTAGGATTTGTTGTCAGTATGTCCTTGCGAGGAGCGCAAGCTCTGCGGCTATCTCCAACGTAACAAATGACGAAGGCTCTTCTCGTCAGTGTGGCCCTGGAGATTGCCACGTCGCTAACGCTCCTCGCAGACTGCATCGAAATTCACACCATCCCCCTCCACGGAGCCGATCTTCCATGAAAATAGACGATCTCCCCCGCACCCCCCTGGCCCATCTGCCCACCCCGATAGACGATTGCCCGCGGCTGGCGGCAGTCTTCGGGACGGACAGGCTTTTGATTAAGCGGGACGACCTGACAGGGCTGGCGATGGGGGGCAACAAGGCGCGGAAACTGGAGTTTTTGATGGCGGAGGCGCAGGCGAAGGGGGCCGATACGGTCATCACCACCGGCGGGGCGCAGTCCAACCACGCCCGGATGACAGCGGCGGCGGCCCGGCGGCTGGGGATGGAGCCGATTCTCCTCCTGACCGGCGATTTCGACGGGCGCTGGCAGGGGAACCTTCTCCTGGATCGCCTGCTGGGGGCCGACGTGCGCTGGATCGACCATAGGGAGTTTGATGACGAGGCGGCGAGGCTGGCGAAAGAATTGAAGGCGCAGGGCCGGAAAGCCTATATCGTGCCCATCGGAGGATCCACCCCCCTCGGTTGTCTGGGCTACGCCCTGGCGGTCCGGGAACTGGCGGGGCAGTTGGAAGGAAAAGAGGCCCGGATCGAATGGATCGTGCAGGCGTCCGGATCGGGAGGCACACAGGCGGGGATGATTCTGGGGGCGCGACTCTTTGCACCCCACCTGAAGGTGGTGGGGATCAGCGTGGCGCGTCCGGCCCGCTGGTTCGCCCGGCGCATCGCCCGCATCGCCACCGAGGCCGCCCGGCTGATCGGAGAATCCTTTGCGTTCGAGCCGGAGGATGTCCGGGTAGAGGACGGGTACATCGGCGCGGCTTACGGCGTCCCGACCCCCGAGGGCGATGAGGCCGTAAGCCAGGCAGCCCTCTGCGAGGGTCTCTTTTTCGATCCCATCTACACCGGCAAAGCCCTGGCGGGCCTCCGGGATATGCTCTCTTCAGGCCGCCTCCCGAAAGACGGTTCCGTTCTCTTCTGGCATACGGGAGGCAGCCCGGCGCTCTTCGCATTCGAGAGATAGGTTCCTATATCTGCCTCAGCGCGTTCTCCTCTTCCTGGGAAAACCTCTGCCAGCGGCGGTCCAAAGCCTTGACGCGCTGGCGAGCGCCGACGGCGTCCCGCATCTCCCGCAGAGAGGCGGCCACGCCCTGAATGGCAAACAAGACGATGATCGCCTTTCCGGCAGCCAAAAGAACGTCCCGGGCGGAAAGGCAGCATTCGGAGGACGGGTGCATCGTATCGGGTCTTTCCGGTTCCATTTGAGACTTCCTTGTTCGATGAAAAGTTATGAAAAGTGGCTCCCCAATATTATCGGCAGCTTCCCTGAAAAATGGAGGTATCCGACAGTAAGGTGGCTCCCCCTATTTGTTTGAACGAAACCGAGCCTGAAAAGTTCCGCATAATGCAAAAAAATGTTTGGTAGTTTCCTGATCGGAACTATCGCCTGATTGTCCTTGCAAGGAGCGCAAGCTCTGCGGCCTTCACCAGTGTCCTAAATGTAACCCAAGTTGCTACCTACCCGCATTGAGGGCGATGCGGGATAGGGGCGCGATGCATCGCGCCCTGCCAGGCCGTGGGGGGCGATGCATCGCGCCCCATAGCGATCCAGAGAAGGGGAAACATCCTCCGCTCCTGGGGGAGGGGTGACCTCTCTTCCCTGGCCCCTCTCCCCGAAACCCAAGGGATGCGCCGGAGCGCCTCCGGGGAGAGGGGGAGAGAGGGTGCAGTGCTTGCCCCC
>JADLDR010000090.1 GCA_020846535.1 Armatimonadota bacterium
CCCGCCGAGGTGAAATCCCATATCGAAAGCTGCAAGGCTTTCGTCAAGCTGGCCGCAGATGTGGGGGCGACCGGGGTGAAGGTGCGCCCCAACGGGCTGCAAGAGGACAAAGGGGTTTCTGTGGAGGCGACCCTGGAGCAGATCGGCCAGTCGCTCCGCCGGTGCGGAGAGTTCGCCGCCGATTACGGCATCGAAATCTGGCTGGAGGTTCACGGCCACCGCACGGCCCACCCGCCCTATATCAAGGCCATGATGGACGCATGCGGCCACCCGCAGGTGGGAGTCTGCTGGAACTCCAATAGGGACGATATCAAGGACGGCTCCATCAAAGAGTACTTCGACCTTCTGAAGCCCTGGATCCGCTCCGCCCATATCACCGAACTCTGTAACGAAGCCTACCCCTGGCGCGAGCTTTTCAAGGAGATGAACGGCATCGGCTACGACCGCTTCACCCTGGCCGAAATCCAGGAAAGCGCCGACCCCGAACGCCTGATGCGCTTCTACCGGGCACTCTGGAAGGAACTGCAACGGTAAAATCACAGAGGGGCGGGCCGGAAGTCCGCCCCTCACCCCGGGTCCGTCACTATGCCCATAAAGAGGATCATCCCGGATCGCATAAAAGAACGGGCGGTCCACCGCCATAGAGAACGGCGGCATCGGTGCTTTCATCATGGCTTTCATCGTGTCGATTGTAGCCGCCGCCGCTTCCGTTCCCTCTTCGTTGACCTCCACACAGGTCTTATGTCGCACCGCACCGATCCAGAGACGAACATCGCTCATCTCGCGGAAATCGGCTTTCCGGAGGTTGAAGGCGATCCCCATGCCCAATTCCGTCAGCGCGTCATTGAGTTCGATTTCGTATTCAAGCTGGAATCGGGGTAGAATAAGCTCGCCCTCCGTCTCGCCGCCTTCCCGGTACAGCGAGGCCATCCATTCGTTCCACCCGGATTCGTTCAGGCTTTTCAAAAAACGCTTCAGTCCAGTTTGCGGGGCGGGCAGAAAAACGGCCATACTAAGCCTTCCCCCTGTATAGGGCAGGGCGACCGCCTCGAACGCCTCTGTCCGCAGGTGGCGAAATTCCCCGTGCCCGGACATCATCGGGCATGATTTCTTATTGCCGTTGAGCAGATAGAAGGGCCGGTTCCTTGTGGAGTTCCGGTTGAATGGATCGATCCATCGCTCCCAGCTTTTGACCTGGCCCCACTTGCCTTTGAAATAGAGGGCGTTCATCAGGATCAAGACACTTTGCCGCAGGTCTTCCTTCTTGACAATGTGCGTGATTCTGCCTTGGGTCCGGTCGCTGAGCCAACGGTTCATGGTTGCCAGCGCGTCAGGGGCCTGAAAGTCAAGGCTGGCCGCCTGGGCCTGATACGCATCGCGGGCGCGTTTCAGGAAATCGGGCCGGAAGGCAACCTGCCTGTCGGCCCACAGGCTGTTTCCCACCGCCAGTTCCACTCCGATTTGCGGGTCGTGAAACACTTTAATCATGCCCGCGCTGGCCCGGTTCACCTCCTCGCGGCTCAGGCTGCCATATCGGAGCGTTTTTGCCATCGCCTCCTTCGTTTTCCCGCTGGCCCCGTTATAGGTCATCGCCAGGGCCGTTTCCACGCTTGCGGGCGAAACGCAAAGATTCTGCCCGGAATCCTTTGCCGCAACCCGGGCGAACAGATCGAACGCGAAGCGGTTCACGGTTTCGGCCAGCCGGGCGTCGATGCTGCGCCCCGAAGAGGCAGGCGTCGGCTCGATGAAAGGGCGCTCCTCCGCTTTCGGGGAGCAGCCTGTGAGATAGAAGGCCAGACATCCTGTTACGAAAAGGGCAACGCATCACCACAATCCGTACATAAAGAACTCTCCTTTCCTGAATCTCGTATAAAAAATAGCATATGCAAGGTGGCGGGATATTGCGGATCCTTGCGGGCGGATAGCTCGCATGACAAGACTATTTGCTGTATATGCGCGATTTCCTGCTGAGGCGGGAGGCTGTTTGGATATTCTGACCGTCCGGGCAGGCCGGGACGCCTGCCCGGGTCTGATTGAGAGGAGGTAGTTTTGAGCAGGCGCAGCATTCATTCCGGCTTCACGCTGATCGAATTGCTGTTTGTTATTGCGATCATAGCGATTCTATTCCCTGTGTTCGCCCAGGCTCGCGAGAAGGCCCGGGACACTTCATGCCTGTCCAATCTGAAGCAGATCGGGACGGCTTTATCGATGTATATTCAGGATAATGACGAGATACCCCCCGGCGCGGGCTGCAACCGCAGCGGGCCGAACGGTTATGGCCCGCTGGTGCTGCCCCAGGGCAAGATTTATCCCCATATCAAAAATGCGGCGGTCTATGCCTGTCCCTCGGGGCAGATGGGTCCGGTGGAAGCGGACCCCGACGGACAGACCGGCCATGTCGGCGGCTGAACGCTCCCGAAAGCCATCGGCCAGCATTTGAGCATCGGATCCAACGACCAGGCGGGCTAAAAACCCCTTGCCAGCATGGCGACCCCTGCGGAAACCGCCGTGTTCGCGGATGCGGCCACGATCCTTTCCTGCGGGGGCGCTCGGACGGTATATTCCAATGCCTGCGCTGCGGCCTGCACGAAAGCCAACCGGTCGCCGAATAACACCCGGCATCAGGGCGGGCGGAACCTGGTCTTCGCTGACGGTCATGCCAAGTGGTACAGGGCGGAAGCCTTCGCCGGCCAGTGCGGCAGGTTCTTTTGGCCTGACCGCAGCAAGGACAACCGGACTTACTGGACGAAGTGGCCTTAATGGTTAAGGCTGCATGAGAAAAGCCGGAGGCTCAACAAACGCCTCCGGCTTTTCTTATGGCGTTTTCTGAAGTATTGCAGGGGGAAAAGGCTCTAATGAAAGAAGAAGCTGCCGCAAGGCATCAGGAAGGAAACGGTCTTGCCGATAGATAACAATTATATCGAAAGGGGGTAGATTGCGATGAGCAAAACTCGACAGTTTGCGTACGCCATCGGGATCGCTCTGGCGCTAGGGGCGTTTGCCCTGCCCGTGACGGCTCAGGAGGGGCAAGAAACCGACCCGCCCGGACAGGAAACCGCGCAGCCCGCGCCTCAGCCGGCGAATCCCGACCCGCCCTCAGACAGCCCGCAGGCGGTGCCCGCTTCTGCGGACGATACGGCCCCGCCGGACAGAGCGAGCATTCGAAAGCGTTTCGAAGAGGCGCGAGTGAGCCTGGAGGCGGAAGACGCCGATATCAAGAGCGTCCTGATAGATCTTTCCAAACAGGCCGACATCCCGATTGTCGTCTCCTCGAAGGTCAGCGGCACGGTCACGCTCCGGCTCAAAAACATGCTTTTCAAGGATGTCTTCAAAACCGTTCTGAAGATCACCCAATGCGCCTACGAGACCAAAAACGGCCTCTATATCGTCAAGCCCCGGCCCGACGTGACCATCACGATGGTGCGCCGCAAGCCGCCTGTCTCCCGGCCCACCGTCACGGTATACCGGGAGCCTTCCCTGGCAGTGCCCGTCTACCCGGTGCTTCCGCCTCCTGACTTCTACTATTACGACTCCCGCGTTTGGATGAATGGTCGGTGGGTTCCCAGGAGCAATTTCTATAGGGGCGGCGTAAGATTCGGCCCCTTCTCCAGCGCCTACCGCATCCTCCCTTCCGCCCCGACCATCCCCTTTGCGGACGCCACCGTCAGCGTGGAGCAGGTGGTGATCCCGCGGAAGAAAAAATAGCGAGAAGGGCTTCGGCTTGGGATCAAAGATAGAAACTTATCGATGCAGTCTGCATGGAGCTAAAGCAATGGAGCAATCTCTAGAGTCGCGCATACCGAGATCGCTCCGTTTTTGAGTCTGGCGATTGCCGCGTCGCTTTCGCTCCTCGCAATGACAGGCAATATCCCCTAAAAAGACAAGGGCCGCTTTATGCAGCGGCCCTTTCCGTTTTCCTACTCGAAATAAGACAACAGCACATCGTCCACATAATAGGTGCGGGCATGCGCCGAGACGGCGCTGACGCCGAGAGCGATGTAGGCCGTGCCGGAGAAATCGGTGTTGATGACAGCGGAGTAGGTGTATTCCCGCCAGCCCGCCACCTGGTCGGTGTCGCCCAGGAGAGTGAAGTGGTTCTCTGCGGTGGGGCGGTCGCGGCCTATGAAGGCCACCGCGTTCCAGCGGTCGGTATCCAGCCTGTCCTTGCTCCAGAGCCAGAAATGGATCGTCACCCGGACAGTGGCGCTGGGGGGAACCTGCACCTGTTTTTCGATCCACAGCACGCCATCGCTGGTCGGGGCGGCGTTCATGAAAAGGCTGATCGAACTGGTCGGGCTGTTGGATTCCTGGGCCGAAAGGGCGGCGGTCGGCGAGGCGTCGAGCCGGGTGTGGCGGGCCACCCATCCGTTCCATCCCCCTTCGAAGGTTTCCAGTTGCGTTCCCTGACCGGCCAGCCCGCTGCCCCCACAGCCGGTCAGCAGAAACGCTCCCGAAAGGGCGCACAGCAACAGCATCGAAGCGATAACGGTTCTCATTTTCATCCAATCCTCCCACAAACGATTTGGCGATTCCGGCCCGAACTCCTCCCCGGCTGCGCGGCATTTTCAGGTCCCATTATTTTCGCACTTATAGCGCAGCCCCTTCACTATTAAGACCGATAAATTTAATTTGACTTCCGGGTATCTCTATGTTAAGATAGAAAGATGAGAATTGATTCGAGGAGATTCACACGACATGCCATTCACCCTGCTTCCTGAAACCATCGAGCGCCTCTGCGCCCGCTACCGGAACGATAATGCCCACACATCTTATGTCACCGATCTGGCCGTCCGGCTTTTCCGGGTCGCCGGAGAGATTCACGGTCTGCCGGAAGATACCCTGCCGCTCTTGCGGATTGCCGGACAACTGCACGACCTGGGAACCGCCGACGACCCGGACAATCACCATCTGAGGAGCCAGGCAATCATTGTTTCGGAAAAGCTGGGCGATATCCCTGCCGAAACGACCCATATGATCGCCGCCGTGGCCGCCTGCCACCGCGAAGACGTCGAGTCGAAAGACCCCCGCCTGGCCGGGCTGGGCCGAGCCGACCGGAAGACCGTCCTCCGACTGGCGGCCATTCTGCGGGTGGCCGACGGCCTGGACTATACGCACACCCAATCGGTGAAGCCGAGCGCCATGGTTTCTGTGGGGAAAGAAGCTCACCTCTACATTGTCGGGAGCGGGCCTGAGATAGAGGCGTGTGTGGAGCGGGCCAATCTCAAAGCCGACCTCTGGCAGAAGATTATGCCTTATCCGCTCCAGATTCACTTCCGCCCCGCCTCGGCTAGCCGGTTGGTCTGCGCCGAGGACTCGATGGTGTCCGCCGGAAAAGTCACCATGAGCTTCCACTTCAACCGCATCCTCAGGCACGAGCCGGGCACGCGGGCCGGGGAGGATATCGAAGCCCTGCACGATATGCGGGTGGCAACCCGTAGGCTCCGGGCCGCGTTCCGCGTCTTCAGCCGCACTTTCAAAAAGGAAGCGGTCGGCGGGCTGCTGGAGGACGTCCGGTGGCTCGGTGGCGGCCTGGGAACCGTTCGCGACCTGGATGTGCTGCTGGAGTTCCTCGAAGGATACCGCCGTGAAGCCCCTCAAGAGGATATGCCGGGCCTGGACGCTCTGATCGCCGACCGGCGGGCGGAGCGCGGAAGCAGGCGGATGGAGATGCTGGCGCTCCTGGACAGCGAGCGATACGAACAGTTCAAGGCCGATTTCCAGGACTTTTTGATGAACCCGGATCCCGGCCTGAGACCGGGCGCAAACCGGAGGCGCGTGCGCGAGGAGGCTCCGAAGGCCCTTCGCCAGAGGTTGAAGGATGTGCTGGACTTCGACGAACGGCTTCCCGACGCCCCGCCCGAGGTGCTTCACGCCCTGAGGATTGAAGGGAAACGCCTGCGCTACACCTGCGAGTTCTTTCAGGGCACCTACGACCGGCGGCTGGACGATCTCATCAAGCGCACGACTGAAATGCAGGGCTTGCTCGGCAATATCCATGACGCCGATGTGACCGTGGAATTTCTGAAGCAATACCAGGAAAACCTTTTCCCGGATACTTCCGAGGCGGACCGCCGGGCGATAAAGAGGCTGGAGGAATTCCTGAGCGACCGCCGAAGCGAGGATACGAAGGCGTTTTACGTACACTGGGCCGATTTTTCGTCCGCCGCCACGCGAAAAAAGGTGCAAAGAACAATCACTCATTCCGGCTGACCGCCCTTTTTGCCAGACATCAACCTTATCTTAACCTGTCTTGACATGATAGCCATAAAATAAGGCGGGTCAGATGAATTCTTCTCAGGAAAGGGCGGGTATCGGCTTGTATCTCTCTTATTGTTCGGCAGGAGTCGGAACGGGTTAGTCATGAAGTTAGGCTCTATCGATATCGGCACGAACTCGATTCATACATTGATCGTCGATGTGGACACTGGCGGAAGCTATGAGGTGCTGGCCCAGGAAAAGGAGATGGTGCGGCTGGGCGAGGGCGAAACGCGCTCCCACGGGATATCCAGCCGGGCTATCGGCGATGGGCTGAGCGCGCTCATCAAGGCGAAAAAGCTCTGCGATAGCCGGAGCGTGGAGAAAATCCTGGCGGTCGCCACCAGCGCCATCCGGGAGGCCCCGAACGGGGCGGATTTCCTGGAGGCCGTCTGGCGGCATACCGGCATCTCCATCGAGGTCATTACCGGCCACGAGGAGGCCCGGCTGATCTATCTGGCCGTCCGGGACAGCATCCGGATGGACAACCGGAAAGCCCTCATCATCGACATCGGCGGCGGCAGCGTCGAATTCATCATCGGGGACAGGAAAAGCATTTACTTCTCGGACAGCCTGAAGATCGGGGTGCTGCGCCTGGCCGACCGCTTCGCCGTCTCCGACCCGCCGACCGCCGCCGAAACGGAGCGGATGGCGGAGTATCTCCGGAACGTTCTGAAGCCCACCCTGGCCGGCATCCAGCAGACCGGCTTCGATTTCGCGGTCGCCTCATCGGGAACGGCCCTGACGCTGCTGGGGCTGGCCCTGGAGGAAAGCGGGCTGGCACTCGAATCCCTGAACAATGTCGTGGTCCCAATGAAAAGGCTGCGGCCTGTCCTGGAGCGCGTCCAGAAATTGAGCGAAAGCCAGCGGCTCGATTTGAAGGGGTTCGACCCCGGAAGGCTGCGGACCATCGGGCCGGGGGCCTGCCTGCTCCAGACCGTTTTCGACAGCCTGAAGGCCAAAGAGGTGACCGCCTGCGAGCGGGCCATCCGCGACGGCCTGGTGCTGGACTATATCGAGACCAACCGGAGCTATCTCAAATCCATCGCCGATGTGCCCAATCCCCGACACCGCAGCGTTCTCGCCCTCGCCCGCCGCTACGAATGGGAGGAAGGCCACTCGATCCAGGCGGCCCACCTGGCCCAGAAATTGTTCGACCAGACAGCCTCCATCCACCGGCTGGGCGCGGCGGAAAGAGAACTGCTGGAATACTCCTCCCTTTTACACGATATTGGCTATCATATCAGCGCCGAGAAGCACCACAAGCACGGCTATTACCTCATCAAAAACGGGGGGCTGATGGGCTTCACCCCGGAGGAAATCGAGATCATGGCCTGTGTGGCCCGCTACCACCGGAAGCGCAAGCCCACCAAGCGCGACGCCTCCTATCGCAGCCTGGACGACCGGAGTCGGAAGGCTGTCCGGGTGCTGTCCGGCGTCCTGCGCGTGGCCGACGGGCTGGACCGGACGCACTTTAGCGTCATCAGCGATCTGGAATGCAAGGTCAGCGAACGGCTGATCGAAGTCATCGTGCAGCCCGAGGGGGATGCGGAACTGGAAGTCTACTCCGCCCGTCAGAAGGCCGGCCTGCTGGAAGAGGCGCTGGGCCGGCCCCTCCGCATCCGGACGGGGGCCCGGGTGGAGGATCTTATCCTGGAGGATGAAAAGCTGAATGTCTCGATTGCATGAATCCCACAACATGCCCGGCAAGCTCATCGTGGTCGAGGGGATCGATGGGTCGGGGAAATCGACGCAGGCTATGCTGCTCCAGAAGTGGCTCTCTTCTTACGGCATCCCCACCGTCTTTACGGAATGGAACTCCTCGCTGCTGGTGAAAAGCACCACCAAGGCGGCCAAGAAGAGGAACGCCCTCACTCCCACCACCTTCAGCCTGCTCCACGCCACCGATTTTGCGGACCGGCTGACCTACCAGATCATCCCGCCCCTCAAGGGGGGCATGGTGGTGATCGCCGACCGCTACGCCTTCACCGCCTTCGCCCGGGACGCCGCCCGCGGAGTCGATTCCCAGTGGGTGCGCGATGTCTACAGCTTCGCCATTAAGCCCGATATCAGCTTCTATTTCCGGGTTTCCATCGATGTCTCGCTGGAAAGGCTTTTAGGCGCGAGGGCGGCCATCAAGTTTTATGAGGCGGGGATGGATGTGACCGACAAGAGCGATCCGGTGGAATCGTTCCGCGATTTCCAGGGGCGCGTCCTCAAACGCTATGACGAGATGAGCGCGGAATACGACCTGACCGTGATGGATGCCACCCACCCTATCGATGTGCAGCAGCGGGAGGTCCGTAAGGTCGTCCTGAACGCCTTGAAAGACTATCCCATGATCCACAGGATTCCGGTATACGATAAGCTGCCGGAAAAGCCGGAGGAAGAGCGATGAAACGATATTTCGGATACGGGCTTCCTTATATCGAGATCTCCGACCTGAAAGGCAAGCTGATCGTGGTGGAAGGCAGCGACGGGGTGGGCCGCAGCGTGCAGATTTACGCGCTGCGCTCCTGGCTGGAGCTTCAGGGCTACGGGGTGGCGGAAACGGGCTGGACGCGCTCCCAGTTGATGAGCCAGACGATCCACCTGGCAAAAGAGGGGCACAATATGAATATCCATACCTTCAACCTCCTCTACGCCACCGATTTCGCCGACCGCCTGGAACACGAGATCATCCCCGCCCTCCGCGCCGGGTTCGTGGTGCTTGCCGACCGCTACATCTATACCGCTTTCGCCCGGGCCAGCGTGCGCGGGGCCGATATGAAATGGATGCGGAAACTCTTCGGATTCGCCATCATCCCCGACCTGGTACTCTATTTGAAGGCCGGGGTAGAAACCCTGGTACACCGCCGCCTCCTCTCCGGCAGCATGGACTACTGGGAGGCGGGGCTTGACCAGAACCCCGGCCTCGACCCCTACGACAGCTTCATACGCTACCAGACCAAGATCATCCGCGAATACAACCGGCTGGCCCAGGAATTCGCCTTCGAAATCATCAATGCCGAGCGGTCCCCGGAGCGCATCCAGAAAGATTTGCGCCTGCGGATCGCGGCCCTCCTGGGCATCCCGCAGATGCAGGTGATGGAAAACCTGTCCGTGCCGATGACCCCGCGCCCCGGCGTATAAACAATAACCCGATCCGCTCTCTATGCGAATCGAATGATACGAGGAGGCACTATGGCTGAAGAATCTCCGGGCCCCCCTTCATACAGCGACCTGATCGCCATTCCGGGCGTCGGCCCTGGTAAGGCCCGCCTGCTGGCCGGGGCAGGCTATCCCGATCTGCCGTCTCTAGCCGCCGCACGGGAGGATGAGATCGCCGCTGTCCGCTCCGTCGGCCCGTCTCTGGCCCGGAAAATCAAGGATTATATCGCAACCCAGACTGCGGGGCGGGCCGAAGCATCAACCGGAGCCTCCGCGCCGGAAGCTTCTGCCGAGGATACGGCCCGGGATATCATAGTGGCGATTGCCGATGAGGGATTTCCGCCGGAAGAAGACGCCGAACCCGAAGAAGCGGCAGGCGGTAAATGGCTGGCCCGGATCCACCAGGCTCTTGAACGGGTCGCGGACGCGATGGAAGCCCTCACTTCAGGCCCGGGCCGCAAAGGGCTGAAAAAGAAGCTCTCCCGCCAGATCGAAAACACCGCCGTTTCGCTGAAGAACCTTCCTCCTGTCGACCCGCACGATCTCACCGGCCAGAGAGCGATAGCCAAAGGGCTGTCCCGCCTGGCCGATCTCTTCGAGGCGCTGGCAGAGGTTCCCGGCAAAAAGCGGCAAAAACTCCTGGCCCAGCGATTGAAAACCCGCCGCAAGAAGCTGGCGCGGGCGGTGCGTAGATAAGGAAGAGCCTACCAGATCGTGGCCCCCAGGATCACCGCCGATTCGCCCAGTTCGGCCATTTTGATGGGAGCGAGCGGCCCGGCAGCCTTTCGCATATCGGCCTCGAAAAGATCGAGGGAATCCCGGATGGAACCGCCCAGGACATAGCACTGGGGATCGATCACCCTCTGGAGGAAGGCGAGGAGCCAGCCCAGGCGGTGGCCGTATTCCGTCCAGGCGGTCCGGGCGTTCGCGTTGCCCTGCCGGGCGGACAGGGCGGCTTTGGCGGCGGAAGCCGTTCCGGCCCGGCGGGCGACCCCTGCCCCGGAGAGAACGTCTTCCAGGTAACGCCCGTCGTCCAGGGGGACATCCCAGATCTCCCCGCAGTGCCAGGTGGCTCCCCGGCGCACCCGGCCCTCCAGCAGAATCCCCAGCCCGATCCCCGTTCCCAGGGTCAGTCCGATGCAGCCCGAAATGCCCCGGGCCGCCCCGAAGTGATGCTCCCCGGCGATGAAGCAGTTCGCGTCGTTCTCCATCTCGACATGCATCCCGAAGATCGATTCCAGGTGGGCTTTCAAATCACAACGCAGCAGTACCGGCAGATTCGGAGCAACCAGTGTGGTAGACTGGCCTTTGACTCCATCGGGGATGGCCGGGATGCCCATGCCGATGCCTCCGATGGCCGCCCCTTCCGCCTTTTCCACAACGGCCCGGATCACCTCTTCGATGATCTGTAGCACCTCGCTATCGTTCATCGGGTCAGGAAAAACCCGTCGTTCCGTAAACAATATCCCGGCAGAAACGAGCGCAGAACGCACCTTCGTCCCTCCCAGGTCAACACCGATACGCTGCATGGGTATTGCTCCTTTCATTTATTGGAGGGGGATCGGAAAGCCAAGGCTGCCCCCCGCCGGCTTCGGCGAAGGGGCAGCCTTGGGGTAAAAATGATATTTCGTCTCGCAGCGCCGATCTTATCCGCTGCGATCCACCCTGACAGAGGATCCCTTTTCCGCGGATTCCCAGGCGGCCTCCGTCAGTTCGATAACGCGCAGGCCGTAGATCGGCGGACTCCAGAGTTCGCCGCGGCCCAGGATGGCGTCGATGAAGCCCCGGTCGGGGTTGGAGCCTTTGGGCATATCGTCTTCGATAGGCTCGATGAAGGCGCTCTTCATGTCCGGCTTGTAGGTCAGCTTGCCGTTTCGCATGAAGAAGGCCCCTTCCGTGCCCCAGATGGTGATATCCTCCCACCAGCAGGGGGAGTTCCCGACAACGGTGATCGTCCCCTGCGCTCCGCCGGCAAACTTCATGGCAATGGCGGAGTTGATATCCACTGGGCTGCCGAGGTTGTCTATGTAGGCGGTCACTTCCTCCACGGCCAGGCCGGTCGTCCAGAGGATGATATCCAGCAGGTGGCTGCCGGAGTCGTTGAGCTGCCCGCCGCCGCTGAGGGCGGGGTCCTGCCGCCAGGAGCCTTTTGTCGCTTTGAGCCACTCCTGGCCTTGCAGGGCCGCCACAAAGGTGATCTTGCCCAGCTTGCCGGATTCAATCATCTGCTTGATATAGCGGAACTGCGGCTGATAGTGCCTCTGATATGAGAGGAGCGCCACGCTTCCCGCCTCAGTGATCTTTTGCAGCAGCATCCGGGCATCGGCCACCGTGCAGACCATGGGCTTTTCGAGCAGGACGTGGATTTTCCTGTCCAGGGCGTCCATCGCCTGGTCGAAGTGGCAGGTATGCGGGGAGGCGATCTCCACCGCATCGAGCTGCGCCCTGTCCAGCATCTCCCGGTAGTCCGAGAAGACCTTCGCCTCTCTGGTATTCGGATGGTTCGCCTGCATTTTCTCTATCATCGCGGCGCTGGGATCGGCCAGGGCCACGATCTTTGCCTCCGGGATCTGCGAAAGCTGGTTGACATGATGGCGGGCGATCCCCCCACATCCGATCAGACCGATACGAACTTGTTGTGCCACGTTTTTATCGCTCCTTTCGATAGGATAAGGTTATGGGTGGATGGTGTCTTGTGGGGCACGGCAGGCCATGCCCCATGTGTATCAAGATAAGGCTGTCTGTCCCGCGGGGGCGGGGTTGGGGGCTTTGGGAGACCGTTCCCTAACCCCCCGCCCCCCTTCCCGAAACGGGCAGGGGGAGAGATGATCCATCAAGCACCGCACCCTCTGTCCCCCTCTCCCCGCTTCGGGGAGAGGGGTTAGGGGAGAGAGGTAACCCGGGCCAGGGGAGAGAGGGAACCCCTCCCCCAGGAGCGGAAGATCTTTCCCCTTCTCTGGATCGCTATGGGGCACGGCAGGCCATACCCCTACAGTGCGGGTATGCTTATCACGCTGTAAACAGGGAGTTCCGGCAATCGCACGACAGCGCGCCCCTCCGCCTTTTCGACGATCAGGGCCTGCGGCCTCCCGAAGCCCGGGGTGTGCCATTCGGCCTGGCCCGGGCCGATGTTCAGCGATCCAGGAAGCGCCAGAGCAACCGGGCCGGAGGCCGGTTCATGGCGGATCAGGTGCAGGAGCAGGCGGCCCGGAGTGCGATAGGGAACCACCTCGACAGGGGCCTGGGGGCTGAGGGCGAAGCGGTCGGCCCGGCTCCAGTCCAGGGCGACGCCGGCAAAATCTTCCGGTTCGGCGCAGCGGACCCGGCCTTTCCCGACAGAGATCTCATCGCCCGCCCGGAGGGTGACATTCAGGGCGGCCTCCAGGGTGGATCGGTTTCGGGGCCGGCCCAGTTCATCGAAGCGCCCCGCGTCCGGGATGGCGACGAGGCTTCCGCCTGCCCGCACCCAGGCGGCCAGCAGGCGGACAGCCTCCGGACTCAGGCAGGCCGACGGGTCCGCAGTGACGATCTTCAGCGGCTTGAGGGCGCGGGCGGTCAGCCGGTCGTCGCGTAGGGCGATCAAGGGGACATTGGCCTGCAAGAGCCGGGCCAGATGGAGAGGCATCAGCGGTTTGCCCAGGGCGTTGCGGGAGGAAATGGAGAGAAGGACGCCCGCAGAGGCCCACCGGCGGCCCGAAAAGAGCGCGGGATTGGCCGCATACCAGGAAAGGAGGCTCGACATCTCGCCACGCGCCCGGTATTCGCCCTGTTCATCGTGGAAGCCGTAGTAGACGATCCAGGGCCGTGCGCCGTGCGCCAGCGATGCGGCGATGATCGGCCCGACCACCGCCTGCGGGCGCAGGCGGGTGAAGTCCGATTCCTCGAAGGTCCCGATATAGTTCCACAGGGGCCGCCCCCCGGCCAGCGCCTGGCCCACCACCATCTTATCGGACATGTGCCTGCCGGAAAGCCCCCTGGATTCGGAGAGGAGAACATCCTCATGCTCGTACTGCAAATCGGAGGCGAGCAGGCCGTCCGGCCACTCGTACTGCGTGTTGGCAAAGAGCATGATTTTCGGGTCGGCCTGGCGCAGCCTTGCCCGGAACGTCTCGTTCACTTCGGCCCACACCCGGTTTCGCCAGTGAACCCAGAGGGCGAAGAGAGGCCCCTTCTCCACCGGAATTCGCAGGGCATTGGCCCGCGCCCCGAAGAGCCTCAGCGCGTCTTCATCCCCGAAGCGTTCCCGCACGTACTGCCGGAATCGCTTCTGACAGCCCTCGCAGTGGCATGTCCAGCCGTTCGGGGTGTAGAAGAACTGGTTGTTGTCCAGCATGATGCCATCGGCCCGGTATTCCCGGGCGATCCTGACGGTATAGTCGAGGGTGTATTCGAGAGCGCCGGTATTGGGGCAGAGCCAGGGCGCTCCGTAATCGGTCACCGGCTGGCCTTTGGGGTCGCGCTGGCCCCATTCCGGGTGCAGGCGGCCCAGATCGCCGTTCATCCACTCCGGAGCGTGGCCGCAGTGCATCACCGCCGAATAGAGAATCAGCTTGTAGCCCGCCTTCCGGTAGGCCCCCACCGCCGCCCGGAACTCCTCCTCGCTCTGCCGGTGCTGAGGGCCGACGATGGCGTTGTGCGCCTGCGGCGGCAGCACGATCACCGCATTGAACCCGAACTCTTTCTTCAGCCGCCGGGGCCGGTCCCCCACATTCGAAAGGGCCGCATGCTGCGTCTCGCCCCACGGCTGCAACACAACCGCCCGCCGGAGCCATCGTTCTTTCGAGGGCTGCTGCGCGGCGAGCGGAATGTCCGGCTTGAGAGAATCGTTCAAATCGCTTTGTCCTTTCAGGGGAATGTGGAAAACGACGCCAATGAGGAAAACGGTGAATATACGGATAGTTTGGTTCAAGGAATTGTCCTTTGGGAGACAACTAACCGACCCCTCGGCCCCTCGCCGGGCTTTGGCTGAGTACCCAACACTTTTTTGAGGAATGGAGCCTCCAGCGATGGCCCGGTCGCCTAGGAACTGACTCCAGGCCCGGAGGATGGGTTACCTCTCTCCCCTGGCCCCTCTCCCCGAAACGGGGAGAGGGGTGTAGATAGTGCGGCGATTCACCACGCAATCCACTCCCCCTTCCCGCTTCGGGAAGGGGGCCGGGGGGTTAGGTAACGATCTCGCAAAGGCCCGAGCCCCGCCCCGGCGGGACGGGAGGATGGCTTCCCCCTTCATCCTGCCCTCGATCCCAGATGTGTCGGGTACTCAGCCGGGCTTCGGCGGGGGGAGCGGCCTTAGGGTACTTTGATGAATTTCCCAAGTACACTCAGGCGCTTGGCCTCTTTGAGTAAGTGGATTGGCACTCACCTAAAACTCTGTCGCACCCGTGAACCGGAAGCCTTTGATTTTCAGGGCGGGGACGCAGGCGCTACCCTGAAGTTTCATGTCCCGGCCTATCGTTTCCACCCGGGAGAGCGCGCCCAGGGCGCTTTCGGTGAAGCGCAGGTTCCGGACAGGGCCGGCGATTTTACCGTTCTCGATGCGGAAGGTTCCGTCCCGGGTCATGCCGGTGATGATCGTCTGAATCGGGTGGATCACATTGGTATAGTGGAACCGGGTGACCAGAAGGCCCTCTCCGGTGGAGGCGATCATCTCTTCCACCGTGGCACTGCCCGGCTCCAGGAGCATATTGCCCGGATACGGCCCCCATGTCCCCGCCCCGCCGGAGCCGTGGCCGGTCGATTCCTTGCCTTCTTTGTAGGCGGTGTAGGAATCGTAGACGCACGCCTGCGCGACACCCCGGGTGATCAGGTCCACGCGCTGCTTGGGGACGCCTTCCGGGTCGAAGGGCGTGATGCGGCCCCTGGAGTCGAGGCCGTCATCCCAGATGGTGATATTGTCCCCGCAGACTTTCCGACCGAATTTCCCGCACAGGAAGCTGCGCTCCTCCTGGACGGCAAGGGCGGAAAACCCGAGATAGCCGAGGAATTCCAGCAGATCCGCCGCCGCATAGGGCAGCAGGACGACATCGTATTCCCCGGGGGCGATATCGGCGGGATTCCGGCTGTCCAGAGCGCGCCGGACACCTTCTTCGGCCAGGCCATCGGCATCGATCCGGGCGATATCGGAGGCCATCCGGTCGGCGTAGCCGAAGCCGCCGTCCTCCGCGATCCCCACCAGCGACATATGCGCCGATGCGGAACGGTGGTAGGCGGCGATCCCCAGGGAATTCGCCACCGCGTACTCCCCGTAGCCGGTGGAAAGCGCCCCTGCCGCCCCGACGGACGACTTCCGCGCCAGGGCCAGCACTTTCCCCGCCAGGTCGGCCCGCCGCTCCGGGGTCACCGAGGCCGTCTCCTCCGAGAAATCCTCCGCCTCCGGCACGGGCCGGGGGCCGGGCAGGGAGACGAAATCGGGGTTCTCCTGCTGAAAGGAGGCGAACCGGAACGCCTTCTCCACCGTCGCCTTCACGGCCTCCTTTTCGAGTGAATTGGTCCGGGCATACCCGATCTTTTTCCCCACAACGGCCCGGACGCTCAGGCCGACATTGCGCTCTGACACGTTCTGGTGGATGACCGAATTGGCGTACCGCGTCAGCCCGCTTTCCCCGCTCGACAGGGCCACCTGGGCCGTTCCGCCGGCATGGGAGAGGGCGTCCATGAGTATTCGAAGCGCCGCTTCTTTGCCGATCATGCCTGTTCCTCCATCAGCCCCACGCGCACGTTCCGGAAGCGAGCGGCGGAGACGCCGTGGCCGACGTGCGCCGCCTGACCGGGTTCGCCCTTGCCGCAGTTGGGAATGCCCCACAGTCGCCATTCGTCCTCTGAGGCGATGGCATCGCAGCCGCCCCAGAATTCGTAGGTGATGCCCGTATAGGTCGGATTTTTGTAGATTTTCCCGAGCGACCCGTCGGTGATCTCGCGGGCGACCTCGCACCCGAACTGGAAGTTCAGGCGCTTGTCATCGATGCTCCAGGAGACGATATCCTGCATCAGCATCCCGCGCTTTGTCTCTCCGATGATGTCGTCCAGCGTCCAGTCGCCCGGCTCCAGGTTGATATTGGTCATCCGGATGATAGGGAGCCGGTTCCAGCCGTCGGCCCGCATCGCGCCCCCGCTTCGCTCCAGCCCCAGCCGGGCCGCCGTCTCCCGTGAGCTCAGGTAGCCTGTAAAAAGACCCTCGCTGACGATCTGAACCCTCTGGGCCACCACGCCCTCGTCATCGTAGAAGAAGCTGCCCAGCCCGTGCGGAATGGTGGCATCGGCCACGATGTTCACCTGCTCGGAGCCGTATTGGAAGCTGCCGAGTTTGTCGGTGGTGAGGAAGCTGGTCCCCGCATAGCTGGCCTCTGTCCCGAACACCCGGTCCAGTTCGATGGGATGGCCGCACGATTCGTGTACCTGGAGGGCCAGGATAGAGCCTTCCAGGATCAGGTCGAGCGTATCCGGCGGGCACTGAGGGGCGTGAAGAAGCTCTACGGCCTCCTTCGCCACCCATTCGGCGTTCGCGGGCAGGTCCCAGTTTTCCACGAACTCGTAGCCCGCGGTGGCGTAGTCGCCCCCGAAGGAGCAGGGATAGGAGCGTCGCTGCACTTCCTCTCCCTCCACCGCCGTGGCGCTGACGCCGGCCCCGCTCTCGATCTTAATCTGCTCGATGCAGGCCCCTTCGCTGCTGGCAAAGAGGATATGATCCCGGAAGAAATTCATCTCCGCCTCGGCCACCTTGACCTCGGGCCGCTGGCGGAGGATGCGGTCGGCGTCCAGGAGCAGGGAAATCTTCTCCTCCAGCGGCACTTCGAAGGGATCTTTCTCCAGAGGGGATTCGAAGACCCCGGTGGCCGCCGGTTCCGGGGCGAGGGCCACATCCTCCTGCTTCCACCGGGCGGAGGCCCGGGCGATCCTGACAGCGATCTCCGCCACCCGCTCCGCCTCTTCTCTGTCCGCCTGGAAGCTGCTGGCAAACCCCCAGGCCCCGTCCGCAATCACACGCACCCCGAAGCCGTATTCCTCTTCACCGGCCAGGGATTCCACCTTGCCGTTTTTGACCTGAATGCCCTCGTGCTGGCGGCGGATGACCCGGATGTCGGCATAACTCGCCCCGGCCTCCTGCGCTCTCGCCAGGGCCGCCTCCGTTATCTCATGCATATAAACCTCCCCAAGAGGATTTCCGATGACGACAGTTGTGAAAAGCTCTTAAAAGCACCCCCCCTTGCTAAGGGGGCTTAGTGCCTGCGGGCTCTTGGAAGTCTATCAAAGCCCCCCAAGGCCGACTCCCCCCGCCGAAGCCCGGCGGGGGGCGGTTGGCTCTCCACCCCATAGATATCAAGATAAGGGCAAGCATCATCAGGCCAGGGGAGAGGGGTTACCTCTCTCCCCGAAACCCAAGGGATGCGCCGGAGCGCATCCTGGGAGAGGGGGACAGAGGGTGCGGTCATTGACGGCCCTATCCACTCCCCCTGCCCGTTTCGGGAAGGGGGACGGGGGGTTAGGTAACGGCCTATCAAAGCCCCGCCCCGGCGGGACCGGCACCCTTATCTTGATGCGTATGGGGCGGTTGGCTCTCCACCCAAACCACTTTCCCCAACTACTGGTTGATTCGGGAAAGAAGGGAAAAGTCCTCCCTTTCGATGGTTCGCCCTTTTGAAAGAGGATTCCGATGACGGGCGGGCGAATTTCACCCCAAATGCGCTGTTTTCCCGGAGGAGCATATGGATTCATCCCGGCTTCGCTCGATTTTATCCCGGTTCGACGATATGGCCCTGCTGGTGGTGGGAGATTATTTCCTGGACAAATACCTGCACATCGACCCCGCGCTGGCGGAAGAGTCTCTGGAAACCGGCCTGGAGGCGTTTCAGGTGACCGATATCCGGCACAGCCCGGGCGCGGCGGGGACCGTGATGTCCAACCTGTCGGCCCTGGGGGTGGGCCGCCTCTACGCCCTGGGGGTGATCGGGCCGGACGGGCAGGGATTCGAGCTGAAGGAAGATCTGAAGGCCCGGCGGGCCAATATCGTTTTTTTGCTGGAGGCGGAGGGGCGCTTCACCCCCACCTACACCAAGCCGATGAAGCTGATGCCGGGCGGCGGGCGGGCCGAGATGAACCGGATCGATATCAAGAACCGGACCCCCACCCCGCCCGATCTGGAGGATAAAGTGATTCAGGCCCTTCAGGAGTGCGTCCCGCATGTGCAGGGGGTCATCATCGCCGACCAGGTTCAGGAGGAGAACTGCGGCGTCATCACCGAAAGGGTCCGGGAGAGCCTTTCCCGTCTGGCCCGCGAACATCCCGATATCGTCTTTTTCGCCGATTCGCGGGTGCGGATCGGGCGCTTCCGCGATGTGTCCGTCAAGCCCAACCGATCTGAGGCGGCGCAGGCCGTCCTCCCCGGACACACCGGCCCGATCTCCCCTTCTGAGGTGGAGGAATGCGGCAGGCGGCTTTTCGAGCGGTGCGGCAAACCGGCTTTCGTGACATTGGGGCCGGAGGGCATCCTGGTGTTCGACCGCCAGGGCATCGCCCGTGCGCCCGGCGTGCGGGTGGAGGGGGAGATCGATA